>VAWU01000037.1 GCA_005888325.1 Actinomycetota bacterium | reverse complement strand
CCGACTCGCCCGCGTCGAGCGCCATGACCCCGATGGTCGCTGAGTTGGGTGGGTGCTCCCGGCGACTAGCTCGGCGGAGGAGGTGGCTGGGTATGACCATCGGCCACCTGGAACCCGTCGAGGTCGGCGTCGGCGTTCGACGGCGTGGCGATCACCGCGGTTTGGGCGTTGTTGAACATCGCGATGTCGTACAGCGTCGCCCCCGCCGGGGTGAGGAAGTACTTGTGCCAGGACGGCGGGCCGGGTGGCGCGGTGCTGAACGCCGCCGGGTCATACACCGGGTTCGTGGTCTGGGCCAGCTTCGCCAGCGAGCAGCCCGGGTTGCAGATCACGGGACGCTCGTGGATGACCTCCGCGCTGGAGTGCGACGAGGCATAGGTCACCGTGCGGCTGGCACTGGCGCCGGTGGTGAGATCTTGCACCTGCATCAGCCAGGTGTTGGCCGCGGTCTCCTTCACGATCGCCTTGATGACATCGCCGGGCTTGATGGTGAGCGACAGGGGCACCGCCGAGGCGGGCAGGATCTCCGTCCAGGCTTGGTAGCGGGCGGTCCCGTTCAGGTTGTCGGCCTCGATGCCGTCCTGCACCAGGTCGCCGGTGTTGAAGCCGCCGATGCCTACCCAGTCGCTGGAGAACTGGTTCCCCGGACCCGTGGTCACCGTGGGCACCACGAACTTGGCCTTGACGGCGTGATAGCTCGTGGCGGTCGGGGGCGTCTGGGCGTAGCCCGACCAGTTGGTCGACCCGATGAGGGTGCCGGTGTTGGAGCGGGACGGGGGAACGGGGCTGCCCGGCGCCACACGGAGCAGGCGACCGCGGGTGGCCGTCGCAGTCGTCAGCGCCTGCGCCCCGGGTCCGGCGGACACCGCGACTAGCAGGCCCGAGCAGCACAGCGCCGCGCTGGTGAGACCCGTCAGCAGTCGTCGCTTCACTGGCAATCGCCTCCTTGAGTTGATCAGGTCCCGCCGTGACGGCACGGGCCTCCTGGGAACCCGAGGCGCTGCCCCCGAGGAGAGAGTCAAACATGCGCCCCGTGCGCGCGGCCAGCCGACGTTGTAGGCATCTCGGCACGAGCGACGCACATGGACGAACCGCCTTGTTCATGCCCACCGCGCCGGTGGTGGTCTTGGTCAGAGCGTCGAGCGCGACGGCAACTCGTCCCAGCGCACCCGCCCGGCGACCGCGGCGGCCAGCTCCGTTGTCGTTACTCCACCCACGCGCCTGCTCGATGGGCACCCAACCCGCGAGGCGCGTGAACGCGGTGTTCAACGTGGCGCACCTGCTGGCGGGATGGCCTGGACCGACCGGCGGGATCAGCGTCGAGGGCGTACGGGCCGTGCGACCTGCCCGAGGTGATGGTGATGTCGAGCGCGGTCACGGAGGTGCTCCCCCGCACCGCGACCGGGGTCGCGCGGCACGAGGAGGCTCGTGCGGACCGTGCCGGTGGGCGGCATGGTGAGCGCGGGTTGCGTCGTGCCCGAGACCCTCTCGGTCACGGTGGTGATGCGATTGGCCGCACCCAGCTCCACCACTGGTGCCGACAGCGTTGCACGGTTCCCTCCCATGCACAGTTCGGCTGAGCACGTGAGCGGAGCGATCGTGCGGCGGCGTAGCCGCAGTCGAAGTGGGCGCCCCCCGGCGAGGGCTCGGGGGCGGAGGCGAGATCTATCGGTCGCTGGTCGCTTCGGCCCACAGGTCCCACGCCAGCTCCGCCCAGGCGTGCGCTCTCCCCCAGTCGTTCGTTGCCATGAAGTACGCGCACACCCGCACGGCCATGTCGCCGAACGCCGCGAGCAGACCCGGGTCAGTCACGTGCAGCCCCGTCACCGGGCTGCGCCCGGGACGGAGGCGGCCGCCAACGTTCAATGCCGGTCCCCGTCGGTCGGAGCATCAAGGACGATCCCGGCTGTCCCGGAGGCTCGTACCAAGCCGCGGTTGTGACTGCCCGTAGGAGACCGAGCATCCGGTCGGCGGCGTCGCTCATCGCACCAGCTCGCGCGGTGGACGAAGTGTCCGCCACCGCGGAAGCGTTCGTGTCAGCGCTGCTCCCTCTATTGGGGGGAGGGGGGTGCTCAACTAACACTTCGTCCATCGCCTGACCAGCGTCGACAGCCCTCCCGAGCACGTGATCGTCGAGCAACGAGGATCGGAGCATCTGCCCCTCGTGAGTGAGCGTGAACGGCTTCGCGTGCGCCACGCTGTCGCTGGGGGCGTCCCAGCGGCTCGCTGACGAGTCGGCCTGGGTCGCGATGCCGATGAAGGCAAGGTCCTCCAGCACCCGCGCCGCGGTCTTGGGCGAGCACCCCACGGCGCGCGCCATCTCCGCCGCGGTGAACGACCCAAGCTCCGCCAGCATCAGCACGGCCCGACCGCGAAGCGCGGGCGCCGAGTCGAGCGCCACCCGACGACACAGGCTCAGCGCCTCATGCTCGGTGAGACCGATGGCGCAGCAGCAGAGCGCCAGTATCGTCAACTGCTTGGCCACCCGAGGCGGTTCCTCCTTGTCCACGACGCCGTCGATCTCCCGACGCCAGCTCGACTCGCGCGGCACCGTCGCCCGGCCGGAGCAGGTGACGAGCGACAGGTTGTCGATCGCGTCGTGGAACTCCGGCGACAGCTCGATGCTGGACAGCCGCGCCACCGCGAGGCGCACGAGCTGACGGGCGAGAGCCTGCGACTTGGCTCGTCCCGCGGTGGTGTTGCCGCGCGCCTTCCGGAGCACCGCGCGCTGGGCGGCCTGGTCGCGAGCCCTGATGCGGAGAAACACCCACCGCGGACCAAGGGCATCGGAGTGAGAAGAGTAGTTGTCGATGGCAGGGGTACAGGCGGCGAGGAGCGTGACGCGTCCCTCCCACGTGAGCATCTTGTCAGCGTTGCCCAGACTGCGCGTGACCTTGCCGTCGAAGACCACGCGCAGCAGTGCGAAGAGCTGATCGCGCAGCCCTCGCTGGCTGCTCGCCAGGACGGTGGAGAAGTCCGAGATGGTGACGAACGCGGGATTGGGGATGCGCATCAGCACGCCCACAGGTCTGCCGCGGCTCATATCGCTCCACGAGAGCAAGCCGGGCGCGGTGACATCGTCGAGGGCGGCGTTCGCCACAGGCCCCAGCAGCTTGAGCACCTCCGTCTTCCCCCCGGCGGGTGGCCCAACCAACATGCCCCACAGAGGTTGGCCTTCGAGCGCGGCGCTGACCGCCACCGCCAGCCCGAAGTAGAACGGCGCGGGGTCGTCGACATGGAGGTACTGCTCGACGTACCGCATGACAGTGTCGAGCAGTGCGCGCCTGGAGGACGCTGGCTCATGCACGAGGACCACCCCCCGATCGGCGCGCACGCGCCTTGGAGCTGGCCAGGGAAAGCCGAGTCATGTGAGCCTTGAGCGCGCACTCGGCTCGACGGCGCCGCTCGACCTCACTCAAGGAGCCGTCGGGGTCAACCTCACGCTCGAAGCGGGCGAGGAAGCCTGCGCGAGCGGGAGCAGTGTGCTGCGTCGAGTCGCACCGCGAGTGCAACGCGTAGGCGCCGATGCGGGCGCGCATGACACGCGCTTCCGGTGTGTCGTGCTGGCTGGTGCCCATGGGGCAGCCTCCTGCTGCCGCCGAACAGGCCACTCGCGGCAACAGGGCACGATCCCGACGACGCTCGGCGGGATTGACACGCAGGGTAGACGGTGTGCGCGAGCTAGTGGGTGACTACCGCTGCGCGGCTACAGCCGGTCCCCGAGATGCAGGCGATGGTGGGCTTCGCGGGCGCGCTCGTCGGCGGCAGAGGCGCCGTACCGCTGGAGCATCTGACGCGACCGCCACCCGGCCAGGCGCATGAGGTCGCCCTCGTTGCCCCCACCGGCGAGCCACACGTGGGCGAAGGTGTGCCGAAGCTGATGGGGGTGAACGCGCTCGATGCCCGCTTTGCCGGACCGGCGTTCGAGCATCTGCGCGACCCCACTGTCGGTCATCCGACCCTTCTTCCCGAGCCACAACCACGGCTCGGCTCTCAAGGGGTGCCCGGCCCGGCTGCGGAGGTAGCGGTCGAGTGCCTGGGCCGTCTTGGCCCCGAACGGTGAGGCCCGGTGGCGGCGTCCTTTGCCGACCACGATCACCACGCCGATGTCGAAGTCGATGTCCTCCACCGCCAACCCGGTCATCTCGGCGAGGCGGATGCCGGTGTCCAGGAAGAGCCTGGTCATGGCTGTGTCGCGGCGCGCCTCGAACTCCCGGCCGTCGCACGCCCTCAGGAGTCGTCGGAGGGCGTCATCATCGAGCACGGGCACCGGCACCTCCGGCACGGCAGGAGGCTTCATGCGAGCCATGGGTGAGACCGGGACCTCGCCCTCCTCTTCGAGCCACCGGAAGAGCTGCTGGAGCTGGCGGTAGCGAGTTGCAGCCGTGGAGGCGGACCACCGGGCCAACTGGTCCTCGATGAAGGACTCGACGTGCTCGCGCGCGATCGCAGTGACCGCGGTCGGCATCCCCCGCTCGGTGAGGAAGCGGCCCAACCGCTCGGCCGCGTCCAGGTAGCCGTGGATCGTCTTCGGGGATCGGTTGCGGGCTCGGAGGCTGCGCTCGAACGATGGGATGAGCGCGGAGAGCGTTCCGGGCACCGTGCTTCCGGCGTCGGGGCGTTCTGCCTGGCGAGTGATCTGCTGTTGCACCGCTGTGCACCGTATCACTCGTTCGACGAGGAGGGGTGACTCCTCAAAAAGCCCAGGTCAAGGGCCTGTCGAGCCCGAGATCGGATTCGAACCGATGACCTGCTCATTACGAGTGAGCTGCTCTGGCCGGCTGAGCTACTCGGGCGGAGCACTCACGGTAGCAAGTCGCCTCGTCAGGCCGGTGCGACTTCCGTGGGCCGCGGCGGGAGGTCGAGCAGCAGCGCCTGCAGCAGCAGCGCCTCGGAAGGGTTGCGTACGAGCGCCTCCGCCGCGGCATGCAACCTGTCGACGGCCGCGAGCCACGCGTGCATGTCGCCCTGGCCCGCGGCCAGCGCGTCGCGATAACCGGCCTGCAGCGTCGTGAGCCCGAAGCGCAGCTCGTCGGTTCGGAGCCGGCGTCGCTCACGCTTGTGGCGCTCCTCCATCTGACGTCGACCCGCCCCCCGCTCGCCATAGCGCTCCACCCGTTCGGCGAGCTCGTCGAGTTCGGCCGCGTGGCGCGCCTCGAGCGGAGCCACGGCCGCCGAGTCGAGCATCGCACCCAGCTCGTCGACGAGGCGTGCGACGGTGGCGCCGGTACCGTCGAGCTCCCCCGGCAGCGCACGCCACGCGCGCCGGCGCGCCTCGAACTCGGGGTCCGACGCGAGCAGGCGGGCGCGGTCGAGGCGGCCCGTCGCCGCGTCGGCGATCTCGCTCGCCCGCCCGACGTCGATGCCTTCGGCCAGGAGCGCCTCGACGATCTCCTCATGACGCAACGTGCGGAAGTCGATGCGCACGCAGCGCGATGCGATGGTGACGAGCTCGGGCGGCACCTGCTCGGTGAGGATGATGAACACCGTGCCCGCCGGCGGTTCCTCGATGATCTTGAGCAGGATCGGCGCTGCGTTCTGCACGAGGTGAAAGTCGACGAGCAGCAGCACCTTCCGGCCCCCTTCCACCGGGCTGAGCGACGCCTGACGGACGATCTCGCGCGCCTGATCGACGCTGATGAACGGCCCCGTCCGCTCGACAACGATCAGGTCGGGATGGTGCGCGGCGAGCGCGAGGGTGCACGCGCGACAGACGCCGCACCCATCCTCGCGGCACAGCAACGACGCGGCGAACGCCTGCGCGGCCGCCCGCTTGCCGCTCCCGGGCGGCCCGACGAAGAGGTACGCGTGCACGGGCGCGCGCGCCGCGGCGCGCAGTTGCGCCACCGCGCGCTCCAGCACCCGCACACCGTCGTACAAGTGTGCGGCGCTCTTCTCATGGTCGCTGCGGTCCTCCGCTGCGCTTCGGTCCTCGCTCGTGCTCATGGTCTCGTGCCCAATTTGTCGGCGACGACCTTGCTCACGCGCTCCGCCACGTCGCCGGGAGGCCCGTCGCCGTCGACCACCACCCACCGGTCGGGTTGGGCCGCCGCAAGCGCGCGGTAGCCGTCCGCGACACGCGCGTGAAACGCTGCACCCTCGGCCTCCATGCGATCGTCTGCCGCGGTCCGGCGCCGGGCGGCGATGTCGAGGGGGACCTCGAGCAGCACGACGAGATCGGCCTCCAGCCCGCCCGCCGCCCACGTCGACAAGCGGCGCACCTCCTCGACGTCGAGGCCGCGACCGAAGCCCTGGTATGCCAACGACGAACCTGCGAAGCGGTCGGTGACGACGTCGGTGCCGCGCGCCAGCGCGGGCTCGACTACCTCAGCCACGTGCTGGGCCCGGTCCGCCGCCATCAACAGGGCCTCGGCGCGCGCGTCGAGGTCGCCCAGATCGGGCGCGAGCACCACGGCGCGGATGCGCCGGCCGATCTCGGTGCCGCCGGGCTCGTGGGTGAGCAGCGCGCCGAGCGACGCCGCCAGCACGCGCGCCTGCGTCGATTTTCCGCTCGCCTCGCCCCCTTCGAGGGCGATGAGCCGCCCGCGTCGCGCGCTCATGAGCGGGTGGGTGCAGATCGCTCACGCAGGTGCGCCCGCATCGCCCGGGAGGCGAGCGTGCCGGCAACGATGATGATGATCGACCCCAGCCACAGCGTGAGACGACCACCCGGGAGGCCGACGGAGAACCCGCCCACTTTGATCTGCCGGTCGAAGTAGCGCGTCGACAGCCGGTTGAGCAGCCCGGACAGGAGCGGTGCCAGGGTGAGGGCGACGATCAGGCACAGGCGCACGAGCGTGTAGAGCGCGGCGAAGATGCGCCCACGGAGCTCGTCCTCGACGTTCTCCTGGAGGATCGTGAAGCCGACCACGTAACCCGCGCCGGCGCACACGCCCATGCCGGCAACGAACGCCATCGCCGGTGCCAGGCTCGACATGCACGCTGCCGCGAACATGCAACCTCCGGCCGCGAGGATGGCCAGCGGGAAGATCTGCTCGCGCGGCAGGCGCTTCTGCACAGCCGAGAGACCGATGACACCGACGGCCACCCCCATGCCGAGCGCGGTGAGCAACAACCCGAAACCCGCCGCGCCTCGGTGCAACACCTGCTTCGAGAAGCTGGGCCCGAGCGGCACCACCATGCCGCCGCCCATGAGTCCGGTGGCGAGGCCAACCATCACGGCGCGGACCACGGGGCTGGTGCCGATGAGGTGCCAGCCCTCCTTGATCTCGATGAACGCCCGGCCGAGATCGATGCGCCCGCGCTTCTCACGTTCCTGGCGCGGGAAGCGGATGCTCGAGATGAGGAGCGCGGACAGGAAGAAGGTGGCGACGTTGAAAAGGATTGCGAGGGTCTCCTGGCCGACGTGCAGGAACTGGAACGACGAGCGATGAGCGATCTCGGCCACCTTGGCGAGGAGTGCGAACAGCGCCGAGCCGACCGGGAAGGTGCCGTATGCGGCCACGAGCGACAACGAGTTCGCGGTCGTGAGCTGCTCGGTGGCGACCAGGTTGGGCACGGACGCCTCTTTGGCCGGCGACCACATCAGCGTGAGGATCTCGAGCAATAGCGATACGAGGAACAGACCCCACACGGTCGTGATGAACGGCAGCGACGCGAAGACGAGCCCGCGGCCGATGTCGCACACCACCATCACCCGCTTGCGGTCCCACCGGTCGACGAGCACGCCGCCGACGGACGCGAGGAAGAACCCGGGGATGATGCGCGCGCTCATGACGACACCGATGGCCGCATCGCTCGAGCCCCCGACGCGTGCGGCGATGGAGATGACGGCGACCAACCCCAGCCAGTCGCCCAGAGACGAGACGACCTGGGCCAGCCACAGGCGGAAGAACGACCCCGAGCCGAACAGCCGCACCTGCGAGGGCACGTCGGGCAGGCTGGGCAGTTGGACGGTCGGCAGCTCGCCCGCGCGCGCAGACACCGGGCCGGTTGGAGTCGGTGGCTGCGTCTCCGCCACGGGCCTCAGGCTAGGAGAGACGAGCGGCGCGACCGCGCCACGTGGTCCGGCTCCTGGCCGCCCGAGCCGTCCGGCGCGCGCGTCGTCAGTCCGACGCCGCCTTCTTGCCGGTCGTCCTGGCGCTCTTCTTCGCGGTCTTCTTCGCCGTCTTCTTGGCCGTCTTCCTCGCCTTGGTCGCCTTGACGGCCCGCTTCGCCGTCTTCTTGGCCGGCCCGCGCGCCCGGCGCTCGCCGAGCAGGTCGGCTGCCCGCTCGAGGGTGACGGCCTCGGGCGTCTCGCCCTTCGGGAGCGACGCGTTGGTCTCGCCGTCGGTCACGTAGGGCCCGTAGCGACCTTCCTTCACGACAACCGGCGCACCCGACACGGGGTCGGCGCCGAGTTCGCGCAGCGGTGGCGCGGCAGCCCCCTGACCGCGCCGGCGCTTGGGCTCGGCCAGGAGCAGCAGCGCCTCCTCGAGGCTCACGGAGAACAGCTGCTCCTCGTCCGTCAGGCTGCGGGTCTCCGCGCCCCGCTTGACGTACGGGCCGTAGCGGCCGTTCTGCGCGGTCACCTCGCTGCCGTCGGCCGGGTCGGTGCCGACCGCGCGCGGCAGGCTCAACAGACGCAGGGCGTCGTCGAGGGTGACCGTGTCGATGGACATCGTCTTGAACAGCGACGCCGTGCGCGGCCTGTCGCCGTCGGGCTCGGCGTGGCCGAGTTGCACGTAGGGACCGAAGCGTCCGGCCCGCGCGAGCACGGGGCGACCCGACTCGGGATCGTCGCCGAGCACCCGGTCACCGCTGGGTGCGTCGAGCAGCTCGGTGGCCCTCTCGACCGTGAGCTCGTCGGGAGCGAGGTCGTCGGAGACCGACGCGCGGTCCTCGCCGCGCTGGAGGTAGGGCCCGAACCTCCCGACGCGCACGACGATCGCACGATCCTCGGCGTCGTGACCGATCGCGATCGAGTTGACCTCGCGCGCGTCGATCTCGTCGAGGCGTTCGTTCACAACCGCATGGAGCCCGACCTGACCGTTGCCGAAGTAGAAGCGCGACAACCAGGGAACAGCCTCGCGATCACCGCTGGCGATGCCGTCGAGGTCGTCCTCCATGCGGGCGGTGAACGCGTAGTCGACCAGATCTCCGAAATGACGTTCGAGCAGGCCCACCACTGCGAACGCGGTGAACGACGGGACGAGCGCGGACCCTCGCTTCCACACGTAGCCGCGGTCCTGGATGGTCGCGATGATCGACGCGTAGGTCGATGGGCGACCGACACCGAGCTCCTCCAGCCGCTTGACCAACGACGCCTCGGTGAAGCGCGACGGCGGCTGCGTCTCGTGCGCCTTCACCTCCATGCCGGCCAGATCGAGCACGTCGCCGACCGACAACGGTGGCAGGTGGATCTCGCGATCCTCGAGCTCGGCCTCGGGGTCGTCGGACCCCTCGACGTACGCGCGCAGGAAGCCGGGGAACTCGATGACCTTGCCCCCGGCGCTGAACTCCGCGTCATCGGGTGCGGCGGCGCCGTCGGTCGCTTGCGTGCCCAGGCGCACCTGCACGCTCTGGCCGAGCGCATCGGCCATCTGCGACGCGACCGTGCGCTTCCAGATCAGGTCGTACAGCCGCGCCTCGTCGGGACTCACCTCGGCCGACAGCTCGTCGGGCGTGCGGAAGGCGTCGCCCGCGGGGCGGATGGCCTCATGGGCCTCCTGCGCGTTCTTGACCTTCTTCTCGTAGCGGCGGGGCGCGTCGGTGACGTACTCCGAGCCGTACAGCCGGGTGGCCTGCTCCCGGGCCGCGTTCAGCGCCGTCTCCGACAGGGTGGTGCTGTCGGTGCGCATGTAGGTGATGTGGCCGTTCTCGTACAGCCGCTGGGCGACCGACATCGTGCGTTGCGACGTGAACCGCAGCTTGCGGCCCGCCTCCTGCTGGAGCGTCGATGTCATGAAGGGCGGCGAGGGCGACCGCCGGTAGGGCTTCTCGTCGACCGATCGGACGGCGAAGGATGCGTCGCGCAGCCGGCCCGCCAGCGCGGTCGCGGCGCCCTCGTCGAGCAGCACCACGTCGTCGCGCGCCAGGCGGCCGTCCTCGCCGAAGTCCTTCCCGGTGGCGAGGCGCCGTCCGTCGAGCGCCACCAGGGTGGCGGCGAACGAGGCATCGGAGCCGCGCTTGGCGAAGTTGCCCTCGAGGTCCCAGTAGGCGGCGGCCTGGAACCGCATGCGTGCCCGCTCGCGTTCGACGAGGATCCGCGTGGCGACGCTCTGCACCCGGCCGGCCGACAGCCGGGGCATGACCTTCTTCCACAGCACGGGCGAGACCTCGTAGCCGTAGAGGCGGTCGAGGATGCGCCGCGCCTCCTGGGCGTCGACCAGGCGGCGATCGAGCTCACGCCAGTTGTCGACGGCCTCCCTGATGGCACCCGCGGTGATCTCGTGGAAGACCATGCGCCGCACGGGCATCTGCTCGGGCGGCGAGAGCACCTCGAGCAGGTGCCAGGCGATCGATTCCCCCTCGCGATCCTCGTCGGTGGCGAGATAGAGCTCGCTCGCCTGCTTCAGCTTCTGCTTCAGGTCGCTGACGACGTGGCGCTTCTCCTTGGCGACCACGTAGAGGGGCTTGAAGCCGTTCTCGATGTCGACGCCCAGGCGGGCCCACGGCTCGCCCTTGTGGGAGGCGGGGACATCGGCGGCGTTGCGGGGCAGGTCGCGGATGTGGCCCACCGACGACTCGACCACGAAGTCGCCCCCCAGGAAGCGGGCGATCGTGCGGGCCTTGGCGGGCGACTCCACGATGACGAGCGGCTTGGCCATCGGGGCATGAGGTTGGACAGGCCCTGGCCCGGATGTCAAACAGTGGAGCGTCTACCCTGCGGTGCGTGAGCCCGCAGCACCTCCTCGAGACGTTCGGCACAATCGGCCTGTTTGCCATCATTTTCGCGGAAACCGGGCTGCTGGTCGGCTTCTTCCTGCCCGGGGACTCCCTGCTCGTGCTGGCCGGGCTGTTCGCGGCGATCGACAACCCCCCGGTCCACCTCAACCTGGCCGTGGTGCTGGTCGCGCTCTTCGTCGCCGCCGTGGCCGGGGCCCAAACGGGCTACTTCATCGGCCTCCGGGCCGGCCCCGCCCTGTTCCGGCGGCCCCAGTCCCGCCTGTTCAAGCACGAGAACGTCGAGAAAGCCGAGCGCTACTTCGCCAAGTACGGGCCCAAGACCATTGTCATCGCCCGCTTCATCCCGATCGTGCGCACGTTCGCCAACCCCATGGCCGGCGTGGGCCGGATGGACCTGCGCACGTTCGCCACGTTCAACGTTCTCGGTGCGCTCCTGTGGTCGGTCGGCGTCACGATGCTGGGCTTCGCCCTGGGCAAGACCATCCCCAGCGTGAGGGACCACCTGGTGATCGTCGAGGCCATCATCATCTTCCTCTCGGTGATCCCGGTGGGCGTCGAGGTGGTGCGCTCACGTCGCGAGCGCCAGACGAAGGGCCCCGTCGAGGCGCGGCATCTCGTCCCGGAGCCTGTCGACGAGCGGCCGGGCGGTTGACGGCGGTAACGAGCGCCAGCATCCGGTAACGGGACGTCGCCCCACCGATGGATCTCATCCTTCTCGCCGGACTGGCCGTGGCGGCGACGGCGATGGGATCGATGTTCGTCTTCGGCCGGCGCCACTTCTGGTCGCGCGCGATGGCGGCCGGCGTGGTCATCGGCGTCTTTGGTGCGGTGGCGGAGCGCGGTCGCCTGGGCGAGCACCTGCGGCCGACGGTCGTCGACGTGATCATCGGGGTCAGCGCCGCGGTGCTGCTGTATGTGTTGTTCGGCGCCGGCGACCGCGTGCTCGCGAAGTTCACGCCCGCGCTGCACCGCGAGGTCGGCGACCTCTACCTCCTTCGCGCCGAAGCCCGGTTGGGAGCCATTCCGCCGATGATCGCCACCGTGGCCGTGACCGAGGAGCTCTTCTGGCGAGGGTTCGTGCAGGCACGCTCCGGCCTGCTCGTCGCCACCGTTGCCTACGCGCTGGTCCTGATCTGGGAGCGGAAGATCGTGCTCATCGTCGCCGCGCTGATCTGCGGCGCGACGTGGGGCGCCCTGTTCGCGTGGCGCGACACGCTCGTCGCGCCGTTGCTGAGCCATGTTCTCTGGGACCTGGCGATCATGGTCTTCTTCCCCGTTGGCATCGCGAGGGCAACGATTACCGAGGCGACTCCTCCGCCGTGAGAGCGGCGTCGCGCGACGGCTCGTGCGCGCCCGCGGGAGCGACACCGGCCGGCGCGACCGCGTCCATCGCCTCCGCCTTGCGCTTCGAGAACGCGACTGCGCCGATGAGCACGACGAGGGCGGCGCCGGCGATCGCAAAGCGGGCACCGTCGTTGTCGCGCAGGCTGATGACAGCCGGGAGTATCAGCAGCGACACCAGGTTCATCACCTTGATGAGGGGGTTCAGCGCGGGGCCGGCCGTGTCCTTGAACGGGTCGCCGACGGTGTCGCCGATGACCGCGGCCTTGTGGGCCTCCGAGCCCTTGCCGCCCTCGTGCCCGTCCTCGATGTACTTCTTGGCGTTGTCCCACGCCCCACCCGAGTTGGACAGGAAGTTGGCCATGAGCTGGCCGGTGAGGATGACCGCGGCGAGGAACGCTCCCAGCGCCAGGTAGTTGATGCCGAACCCGATGATCACCGGTGTCAGCACCGCGAGCAGCGCCGGCGTGGCGAGCTCCCGCAGCGCCGCCGTGGTGCAGATGTCGATGACCCTGCCGTACTCGGGCTTCTCGGTGTAGTCCATGATCCCGGGGTGTTCGCGGAACTGGCGGCGCACCTCCTGCACGACGGTGCCGGCCGTACGGCCCACGGCTCTGATCGCGAGCGCGCTGAAGAGGAACGGCACCGCGCCGCCGATGAGCAGGCCGATGAACGTCTTGGGGTCGGCCACGTTGATCTGGGTGAGCGGGTTGTGGAACAGGGCCGAGCCGGTTTCCTTGACGTTGAACTCCGACCCGATGGTCTCGATGAACGAGGCGAAGAGGGCGACGGCCGCGATGACCGCTGAGCCGATGGCGAAGCCCTTGGTCACGGCCTTGGTCGTGTTGCCCACCGCGTCGAGGCTGACCATGATGCGCGCCGGCTCGCTCTCGAACTCGCCCGACATCTCGGCGATCCCCGCCGCGTTGTCCGACACGGGGCCGAAGGTGTCCTCGCTCACCACCACACCCGTCGTAGCCAGCATCCCCATGCCCGTGAGCGCGACCAGGTACAGCGAGAACTGGATGTTGCCGTTGCCGAGGGCGATGGCGACGCCGAGCGCGGCCGCGATCGCGATGACCGCGAACACGGTGGACTCGAGGCCCGAGCTGATGCCCGACAGCACGGTGGTGGCCGGCCCGGTGCGGGCCGCCTCGGCGATGTCACGCACGGGCGCGCGCTCGGTCGACGTGTAGTACTCGGTCAGGCGGCTGACCACTTGGGCGAGGACCAGGCCGATGACGACGGCGCCCGCCACCTTCCAGCCCTCGTTGGCGTGATGGTTGCCGACGTAGGTCAACGCCACCGCGGTGGTGCCGATCACCGTCAGCACCCCGGCGGTGAGGAACCCGCGGTTGATGGGCGCCATCGCGCTCTTGTCGTTCTCGGTGGCGCGTACGGAGAACACGCCCACGATCGAGGCGAGCACGCCGATCGCGCGCGCGATGAGAGGGAAGATGAGACCGAGGACAGGGTTGGCGCCGATGGACCGGAAGGCGGCGACACCCAGGATGATCGACGCGACGAGCGTGACCTCGTAGCTCTCGAACAGGTCGGCGGCCATACCTGCGCAGTCGCCGACGTTGTCGCCCACGTTGTCGGCGATGGTTGCCGCGTTGCGCGGGTCGTCCTCGGGAATGCCGGCTTCGACCTTGCCCACCAGGTCGGCCCCGACGTCCGCGGCCTTCGTGAAGATGCCACCACCGACGCGCAGGAACAGCGCGAGGAGCGAGCCGCCGAAGCCGAAGCCGATGAGGATCGCCGAGGCCGTGTTCTGGAAGACCATGATGATCACGGTCGCGCCGAAGAGACCGAGGCCGACGGTGAACATGCCGGCCACGCCGCCGGTGCGGAACGCCACCTTCAGGGCCGCGGGCAGCGAGCCCACCTTCGCCGCCGCCGCGGTGCGCACGTTGCCGCGCACCGCGAGGCCCATGCCGATGAACCCGGTGAGACCCGACATGAGGCAACCCGCCAGGAAGGCGAGCGTGCGGAAGATGCCCGACTGCGCGAACGAGAGCGCCTCGGTGCCGTCCCCCCTGAGCACGCTCGTCGACGTGAGGAACACGAGCACGGCGAGCGGTATCAAGATGATGCCGATGGTGCGGAACTGGCGCTTGAGGTAAGCCATCGCCCCCTCCTGGATCGCCAACGCGATCTCGCGCATCTTCGGCGTCCCCTGGTCGGCTGCGAGCACCCCCCTCATGAGGGCGAAGCCGACGAGCACGGCGAGGACGGCGGTGGCCGCCGAGAACACCAGCCAGAACCACTCGGTGCCACCGAGCTTGAAGGCCTGGTAGCCCCCTTCGGCCGCGACGAGCTTCGTCATGCGGACTGCTCCCTTCTCTCGGGCGTGAGCGTCTGTGACGGTGCCGTCGGCGGCTGTGCCTTCGGCTCTTTGCGGACGTACACCTGTTGCGCGACCTTCTGGCCGACCGTGCGGTCGTGACCCTCGACCCGGAGCACGAGCGGGCCGTCGAACGGGTGCTTCTCGCGCACCTCGACGCGCACACCCGGCCGCAGGCCGAGCGTGTCGAGGAAGGCGACGACGTCGGGGTCGGTCGAGCCGGGCACGGCGACGACGGCGACGTCGCCCGGCTCGAGCGCGTACAGCGGCGGCATCTCGGGGATCTCGCCCGTCTCCGGCTCGGGGATCGGGAAGCCGTGGGGGCACGATGCCGGGCGGTCGAGCGCGACGAAGAGCCGGTCCTCCACCTCCTGGGGCAGCTCGTGCTCGAACGAGCCGGCCAGACGGTCGGCCTCGTTCCACGCGTAGCCGAGCATGTCGGACAGGAACCGCTCGACGATGCGGTGGCGGCGGATCGCGGCGACGGCCGCCCGGCGCCCGGTGACCGTGAGCTCCACCCCGCGGTAGGGCCGGTGGTCGAGCAGCCCCCGCTCGGCGAGGCGCTTCACGGTGGCGGTCGCCGTCCCGGGCGAGACCCCCAGCGCCTCGGCCAGGGCGCCCGTGTGCGCCTCCTCGCCGTCGCGCGAGAGACGGTAGATGGATTTCAACGTCTCGCGCTCGGACTTCGTCAGGGCATCGCTCATGGCTTCAGAGGGCCAGAAGATAGATTTTGCCCAGCAAAAACGTCAAGTGCCGAGCGGCCTAGATGTAGTGCCCATGGACCTTGCTGACAGGGTCCACCAATGAGTGAAGCCTCCGGGGCGAGTGTGGATCGACCAAGACACCACGCTCACAACGGAGGCTTCGCGTGCACCGTAACGCTCGATTCAC
>VAWU01000036.1 GCA_005888325.1 Actinomycetota bacterium | reverse complement strand
GCCTGCTCCGGCAAGACGAACCGCCACCGGCTCAACCGAGGCGGCAACCGCCAAGCCAACGCCGCGCTCCACCGGATCGTGCTCGTCCGCCTGCGCTACCACCAAGCCACCAAGGACTACGTCGAACGGCGCACCAGCGAGGGCAAGAGCAAACGCGAGATCATCCGCTGCCTGAAACGCTACCTCGCCCGCGAGGTCTACGCAGCGCTCACGCAGAACAACGAAGGGAAGCTCGCCCGGGCCGCTTGACATCTATAGGAGCATCACCCCACACCCTCTTGGAGGAGGCGAAGGGCGACCTCGACGGCGCGCTCGGCGCGTACACGGAGCTCTCGAACCGGTGGCGCGCCTACGGCGACGTGGGTCGAGGAGGCGTTCGCGCTGCTCGACCGGGGTCGCTGCCTCGTCGCGCTCGGCCGCCGCGAGGAGGCCGGGGGACCGCTCGGTGCCGCGCGCGATCTTCGAAAAGCTCGGCTGTGCCGCTCGTCGGCGCCGCCGACGGGGGAACGACCAGCGATTCAGCCGCTTCGGCGGTGTTGACCGTCCGACCGACGCCCTAGGCTCGGATGAACGTGGAGGAGTTCTTGGCGCGGGTGGGCCGGTTTCTCAGCCAGCCGCTCGTGATCGCGATTCTCGCGGCTGCATTCAGCGCGCTCGTGATTCCGGAGCTCACGCGCCAGTGGCAGGACACCCAGAATGAGCGCGACCTCAAGCAGAGCCTCCTTGAGCAGATCTCGACGTCCGGGACCGCCGCCGTGAGCCACGGACTCTCGCTGGCAGACGGTCAGCTGCTCGCGGCGGGCGGGCAGCCGGGCGAGAGCCACGGCAACGTCTACCAAGGCCTCAGGGCCACGTGGTTCATCGACCGCGCCGACGCCCGCTCGCGCATCCTCGTCTACTTCCCCCGCCTCTACACCTGCTGGTACTCGTTCGACCACGCCATTGCGGACTACCTCAGCCTCGGCGCGGGCGATCGGTCGGCGTCACGCATCGCTGCTCTGCAGAAGTACGTCGGCAGCGACTTCGCCAAGAGCTACGTCGGTCCGACCGCCCCGGACGGGTGCAAACCGCTCGCCGAGCTGCCCTCGGCCGTGCAGAAACGGTTCGCGCAGCTCAAGGCGATTTCGATCTGGCAGGGCCTTGCGCTGCCCGACAAGGACAAGAGAACTACGACAAAGTTCCGAAACGCCTACGCGATCCTCGGTGAGGAGATGGACATCGCGATGGAGCGGGTCGTCGACACGATCGTCAGGGCCCACGCGCGGGGCTTCAGCCATGGCATCTTCGGGCTCTGAACCACTGTGTGTGCGTGTGCGCGCGTGTGTATGGGGCGCCGGCGTCACCGACTGACCGCGTTAGCCCTTCTTCGGGGCAGGACGTCGCCGGCAAGGTCGGCGTTCCCGAACGCCGGAGGACAGCGCGCGGCGATGTCCGGAGGAGGAGCGCTCCGGAACTTCTGCACGACCGTGCGGTAGGTGTTGACCGCGTCGCAGGGTTCCGCGCTCTGGACCTCGGTCCACGCGGCGTAGCCTGCGTTGTCGGTCGCAACAACGCTGTCGTAGTCACCGATGAACTCCGTCGCGAGAGCCGGAGATCCAGAGCGCTCCTGGCCACCGGCGCTCGCCGTGCTGCGAGCGTCGCCGACGCCGCCGCGAGCAGCCTCGCGCCACGTAGCTGCAGAGCGCGCGCGCCCGAGGGTGCGTTCGGCGGGCTGGGGGCTTTCGGCCGGAATCCTGGCGGCAGGGCCAGTCCGAACGTCCTACGCCTTTTCGGGCGCGGAAGCCGTCTAGGACTTCTTCTTCCCGCCCCCGAACAACTTGCGGATCCTGTCCATAAGGCTCATGCAGCGAGTCTATGCCTATGGGGGTGCGCAAAGTCGGTTCACGCGGCCGTGCTCGTGCATGAGTCCGCCGAGGCGGTTGCGGCGTGCGATGCTGGGTGCGGATGAGCAAGACGAGTCGGAGGCGGCGCGCCGTCGCGTCCGGCGGTCTGAGGCTCAGCACGTTCCACAGCCAACACTTACCCACACCGACTACCCGTGAGATCGACTTCCGCGACCTGCTCGGCGGCCTGATCTACGAGTACCACCGAGCCGCCGCCCGAGACACGACACGAATATTGGCGCCCTTCACCCCACCGATCGGCTAGGGCTGCTTCGTGCGCCCCTGTTCTTTCGGTGCGTGGACGGGTCGGTCTAGTCGAGGGATTCTGGAACACTGGTGGCGGGATTGGTGCCGTACCTCGTTCACTCCGGCACCGAAAACGGGGCTGGGAGCGCAGCGAGAGATACAACGAGGAGCGCCCATAGCGGCGTGTCCGTCGCTCGCATGCGAATACGGCCATGCCGGCGTGCGATCGCTCGTCTGTTGGTCGCGTGCGTCGGAGCCGCCATCTACCCGCTCGCGTTTTTGCCGGGTGCCAACGCTACCCCGCCGCCGTCGTTGTACGTCGACAACATGAATCCGTCGTGTTCGAACACGGGCAGTGGGTCGGCGACGCAGCCGTTTTGCTCGATTGGGGCGGCGGCGTCGCGGGTGAGTGCGGGGCAGACGGTGGTGGTGGGGGGGACGTCGTACCCGGAGGTGGTGACCGTTACGGCGTCGGGGACGGCGACGGCGCGCATCGTGTTCACGGTGGCGCCGGGGACGACGCCGACGGTTATGGGGGGAACGGACGGGTTCGTGGTGTCGGGGAGCTACGTGACGATCCAGGGGTTTGCGGTGACGCAGACGAGCGGGGACGGGGTCGTGGTTCAGAACGCGTCCAACGTGTTGGTGTCGGGGAATCACGTGAGCTACAGCGGCCAGCCGACGCCGAGTGGGGCGGCGCGGGGGATCCGGTTCGTGACCGTGTCGGACTCGATCGTGGAGCAGAACACGGTCGATCACAACACGGCCTACGGGATCTATATCGACGTGGGGTCGACCCGGGACATCGTCCGGGGCAACAACTGTTTCCGGAATGCGTTTGGGTATCAGCGGGCGGCATCAGGGATCCGGATCCATACCTCGTCGGGCAACACGATCAGCTCCAACTGGAGCCATGACAACGAGGACTCGGGAATGGATCTGGACAAGTCGACCGACAACCTGGTGGTGGACAACCTGTTCACCAACAACGGCGACCATGGGGTGGATGTGACGGCGTCGTCGTTCCGGACGACGGTGACCGGGAACACGCTGTACAAGAGCGTGACCGCGGGGATCAACTTCGAGGGCACCTCAACCGGGACGATCAGCGACAACATCAGCGTCGACAACGGGATCGCCAGCCCCCGCACCCACAGCGACATCCGGGTTGACGTGGGCTCCACCACCGGGACCACGGTCGACTACGACCAGGTGTACCTGACCACCCCGGACATGCTGTTTATCTGGGGAAGCAGCAGCTACACCTCCCTGGCGGCCTTCCAGGCCGCCACCGGGCAGGAGGCGCACGGGATCGCGGCCGCCCCCCGCTGGAATAACCCGGCCGCAAACGACTTCCACCTGACCGCCGGCTCGCCGGCGATCGACTCCGCCAACGCCGCCGCCCCCGCCCAGACGGCGGTCGATATGGAGGGGTACGCGCGGGTGGACGACCCGGTGACCGTGAACACCGGGGCGGGGGTGCGCACCTACGACGACCGGGGCGCCCTCGAGTACCACACGCCGGCGGTCGACCATATAGCCGTGAGCCCGGCGGGCGCGACCCTAACCGCCGGCGGGTCGCTGTCGTTCACCGTCGAGGCGTACGACGCGGCGGGGAACGACATTGGCAACGCCACCGCCTCGAGCACCTTCGCGATCACCGCGGATGGGTCGTGCACGGGCAACGCCTGCACCGCGACCAGGGCCGGCCCGCACACGGTGACCGCGACGGTGGCCGGGGTGAGCGGGAGCACGACGCTGACCGTGGCCCCGGCGGCGCTCGATCACCTGGCGCTGTCGCCGGCCTCGGCCACGATCACCTCCCGGGGCAGCGTCGCCTACACCGCCGACGGGCGCGACCAGTACAACAACTCGATCGGGGACGTGACCGCGACCACCACGTTCACGATCAGCCCCAACGGGTCGTGCACCAGCGCCACCTGCACCGCCTCCAAGGCCGGCGCCCACACCGTGACCGGTACCAAGTCGGGCAAGACCGGCACCGCCACCGTGCAGGTGCTGGCCGGCAGCAGCAACCACATCGTCATCAGCCCGATCACGGCGACGATCACCGCGGGCGGCAGCCAGGCCTACACCGCCCAGAGCTTCGATTCGGCGGGCAACCTGATCGGCGATGTCACCTCCAGCACCAGCTTCTCGATCGGCCCCGACGGCTCCTGCACCGCCAACGTGTGCACCGCCACCAGGGTGGGGGGTCACACCGTCACTGCCGTCAACAGCGGCCAGACCAGCACCGGCTCGCTGACGGTCACCGCCGGCCCGCTCGACCACCTGGCGTTGACGCCGGCCTCGGCCACGATCGCCGCCGGTAGCGGCCAGGCCTACACCGCCCAGGGCCGGGACGCCTCCGACAACCCGCTGGGCGACCTGACCTCGAACACCACGTTCACGATCAGCCCGGATGGCTCCTGCGCCGGCGCCTCCTGCACCGCCACCCTGGCAGGCCCCCACACCGTCACCGGCACCGCCGGTGCCGTCACGGGCACGGCCTCGCTGCAGGTGACCGCCAACGCGCCCATCGCCCGGATCGTCATCAGCCCCACCACCGCCACCATCACCGCCGGAGCCGCCCAGACCTATGCCGCCCACGGCTACGACGCCGCCAACAACCCGATCGGCGACGTCACCGCCAACACCACCTTCTCAATCGGCCCCGACGGCAGCTGCACCGGCAATAGCTGCACCGCCACCACCGCCGGCGCCCACACCGTCACCGGCCACGCCGGCGCTGCCACCGACACCGCCACGGTGACCGTCACCGGCGGCGCCCTCGACCACATTCTCTTGAGCCCGGCCACGGCCACGATCGCGAGCGGCGGCTCGCAGACCTACACCGCCGAGGGCCGCGACCAGTACAACAACTCGCTGGGAGACATCACCGGCGACGTCACCTTCACCATCACCGGCGGCTCCTGCACCGGTGCCACGTGCACCGCCTCGACCGCCGGGACGCACACCGTCACCGCTACCCAGTTCGGCAAGACGGGCACCGCCACCCTGCAGGTCACGAGCGGCACCCTCGACCACATCGTGATCAGCCCCGGCTCGGCCACGATCAGCGCCGGTGGCTCGCAGACCTACACCGCCGAGGGCTTCGACGCCGCGGGCAACTCGCTGGGCGACTTCACCCTCGGCACCACCTTCACCATCAGCCCCGACGGCTCCTGCACCGGCAACATCTGCACCGCCACCACCGCCGGCGCGCACACGGTGACGGCGATCAACAACGGCGAGACGAGCTCCGCCGCTCTCACGGTCAACGCCGGCGCTCTCGACCATCTGGTGCTGGTGCCGGCGTCGGCGACGATCGTGCCCGGCGGCTCGCAGACGTACACGGCGTACGGCCGCGACCAGTACGACAACCGGCTGGGAGACCAGAGCGCGATCACCACGTTCACGATCGACCCCGACGGCTCGTGCACCGACACAACCTGCACCGCGTCGGTGGACGGCACCCACACCGTCACGGCGACGGTGGGCGAGATCACCGGCACCGCGACGTTGCAGGTGACGGAGGCGGCGGCGATCGACCACATTGTGATCAGCCCCGAGCCGGCCACTATCGCCGCCGGCGACTCGCAGACCTATACCGCGGAGGCCTTCGACCCCTCGGGCAACTCCGTCGGCGACGTCACCGGGTCGACGAGCTTCACGATCGCTCCCGACGGTTCGTGCAGCGCGAACGTGTGCACGGCGACCAGGGCCGGCGCTCACACGGTAACCGGCACCGGCGTGGGCAAGACGAGCACCGCGGAGCTGAACGTGACGGCGGGCCCGCTCGACCACCTCGTGCTGTCGCCGTCGTCGGCGGTGATCGCCCCCGGCGCCTCGCAGACCTACACCACCGAGGGCCGCGACCAGTACGACAACTTGCTGGGCGACGTCACCGCCAACACCACGTTCACGATCGACCTCGACGGCTCCTGCCTCGTCGCCACCTGCACCGCCTCGGTCGACGGCGTGCACACCGTCACCGGCACCGCCGTCGGCGCCACCGGCACGGCGACCCTGACCGTGTCGTCGGCGGCTGTGGATCACATCGTCATCAGCCCTGCCTCGGCGTCGATCACCGCCGGCGGCTCCCAGACCTATACGGCGCAGGCGTTCGACGCGTCCAACAACTCCCTGGGCGACGTCACCGGCTCGACCACGTTCACGATCTCCCCTGACGGGTCGTGCACCGGCAACACCTGCACCGCCACGCAGGCGGGTTCGCACACGGTCACCGGCAGCAGCGGCGGCCAGACGAGTAACGCCACCCTGACCGTCAACCCTGGGCCGCTGCACCACCTGGCGCTCTCACCTGCGTCGGCGACGATCGGCTCCGGCGGCTCCCGGACCTACACCGCCCAGGGGCGCGATCAGTACGACAACTCGCTCGGGGACGTGACGGCCAACACGACGTTCACGATCGGCCCCAACGGCTCCTGCACGGGCGCCACCTGCACCGCGACCGTCGCCGGGGCGCACACGGTGACCGGCAACGACGGCGGCAAGACCGGCACGGCGTCACTGCAGGTCACCGCCAGCGCCCTTGATCACATCGTGATCAGCCCGGCGTCGACGACGATCGCTGCCGGCGGGTCGCGGGCCTACACGGCGCAGGGCTTCGACGCGGCCGGGAACTCGCTCGGGGACGTGACCGGCAATACGACGTTCACGATCGGCCCCAACGGCTCCTGCACGGGG
>VAWU01000035.1 GCA_005888325.1 Actinomycetota bacterium | reverse complement strand
AGATGGCCATCGGCCCGCCGTCATTCGCCGCAACAAGTGCCGCCCGAGAACTTCCCACCGCTTCCATGACGACGCCGATGTCCGACGTCCACTCTTCGAGGGTGGGGAGGTCACTGAGAGGTACAGGGTCCGAAAGCCCTGTCCCGCGCATGTCGAACAAGATGAGCCGGCTGAAGGAAGCGAGATGACGGAGGAAGTGGGCGTAGCGAGGCTCCTCCCACTGGCCGTCGAGATGGCTGACCCCATGGACATAGATCAAGTCCAGTGGCCCATCACCGAGCACCTGGTACGCGATGTGGTGTCCGCCGGGCGTCTTGGCGTAGTCCGTCTCCGGTGTCATGGCCACGTCAACATCTTGCTGGTTGGCTACCGCGTGCGCCCGCTGACTCGGGAGGGCATGCCGATCGTTGTCCTGGCCCGCCCAATCACTCGGTGCGGAGCGCAGCCGCCGGCTGGGTGCGTGCCGCCAGTCGCGCGGGCACGGCCGCGACCAGGTTGGCGAGCACGATCGTCGCGGGGACGAGCAGCGTGACGGCGAGCACCGGCGTGACCGGGCGCGTGGACACGCCGAGGCGGCCCGCAAAGACGGCCCAGACCCACCGACCCGCAGCGATGCCGAGCGGCAGGCCGACCACAACGGCCACGACCGCGAGCGCAGACGCCTGCCATGCCACCGCGCGCGACAGCTGGGTCCGCACGAACCCCAGCGTCTTCAGGATCGCGAGGTCGCGCCGGCGGCGGCGCACCGAGGTCACCAGCGTGTGCGCGAGCGTCGCGGCCGCGAGCAGCGCGAGGAGGCTGGCCACGACGAAAGGTATGCCGCCCACCCGCTGCAGGTCGGCCAGGTCGTTCGGTTTCACCGGCTTGTAGACGTTCGACGTCGAACTGCTTCCGAGCTCGCGGGCGATCGCGTCGGTGCGGTCGCGGTCGCGCAGACGTACCAGCACGACGTTGTGGATCGAGTCCGGCGCGAGCCGCCGCATCCCGGCGAACGTGAGCGCGGCGCCCTCGCCCAGGCGCGCCGTTGCCTCGGTGAACACGCCACGGCCGACGACCCGCATGCGCACGGTCCGCTCAACCAGCCCGACCACCACGGTCGATCCGATGTGCGCGCCCGCAGCGTGCAGCGTGCGCGTCCCGAGCAGCACCTCGTCGGCGCGCCGCGGGGCGCGGCCCGCCACCACCACCGGCTCGATCACGCCCCTGATCGGCTCGGCGCGTCCCGCCGATCTGCACCCCACCCACCGTGCCGTAGGCGATGGCTGACACCGAAGGATCGCGTGCCACCGACCTCGCGGGACCCGACAGGTCAGAGGTGAACTGATCGCCGACCTGGACATCCCAGTTCCAGCCGTACAGGTCCGGGCGATCGAACAGGTGGCCGAGGCTGGCGCTGAAGGTCAGCGCGGCGGCGACGGTCGCCACTCCCAGCACGGTGCCGACGATCGTCGACTGCACCGGCACCGCGGTCCTTCCCCGGCCGGGCTCGATCGCCATCCGCAGCCCCGAGGTGGCTGGCGCCGAGAGCCCCCATCCCCCGAGGGCGGCCACCACGCGCGAGGGCTTCTCGCCCGCCCGCCCCCGTCGCCCCGACGCCGCCTCCCACCACGCCAGGCCGGCCCCCACGAAGAGCATCACACCTACCACCGCGAGAGCGCCGGCGCCGACGTACGCAAGGTTGACCTCGAACCCTGGGTGGAGCTCGGCCTGGCGGGCAACCCCGACGGGAGTGAGCGGCGAGAGTGCGATGGCAGTCACCACCGCCGCGAGCCCGGCCACCAGCGCGACCACCGACGCGCGGACGAGACCGAAGAGGCCGAGCTCCGCCCGGACCGACCCGAGCGCACTCAGCACGTCGTGGTCGAGGGACTCCAACGCCGCCTGGCGGGCCAAGGCCTGTCCGAGGAGCAGCAGGGCCACCGCCGCGACCACGACCCCGAGGATCCGGAGCGCCGTCGCCTGCACGTCGAGGCTGCGTTCGACCGCGGAGGCCAGCGCACTCTTGTCCACCGACACGACCTGGCTGCCCGGGCTCAGACGGTCGAGCTCACGCTCGAACGCGGCGATGCCGGCACGGCCCCGGCGGAGCCTCACGCAAATGACCTCGTCTGCGTCGGGATGGGAGCGCGCGAAGTCCGCCGAGGGCAGCACGAGCGGCGGGATGCCGCCGGTGTACGGCGCGAAGCCGCCCTGCATCGCCACGACCCCGACGACCGTGTAGGGCTGCGAGCCCGCGCCTGTGAACAACGCGGTCACCGCCTCGTCGCCGCCCCGTGCCGCGGCCGCCCCTATCGCCTCGGGACCGAAGAGCCGCAATCGCAAGGTGTCACCGACGTGGACGTGCAGCCGTTCCGCCGCCAGCGCGGTGATCGCGAGCTCGCGTTGCCCACGCGGCCGGCGGCCGTGGAGGACGCGCGCGCCGTTCATCGTCGTCCCGAACTCACCGCTGACGCTCGTGAACGGCATGATGGCGTTTGCGTCCACCATGCGGCCGGACGGGGTGCTGCCGCCCGGGAAGTAGTAGCGGACGCGCAGGGCATCGCCGACGTCGGGGAGGGCGGCGATCTGGTTGAAGTCGAACTGGCGGTTGTAGTTGGCGGCGGTCGTGCCGTTGACGACCGCCACGTCGAACGCACCCGTGCCCGCGAGGAACCGCGGATAGGCGGTCTCCGTGCGGCGGGCACCCGCCAGCGCGGCGATCGACACGCCGCCGGCGAGGCCCGCGAGGAGGCCGACGCCCACCCACGCCCGCCACCGAGCCCGCGCCTCGGCGCGCAGCCGGAACAACACCGCGGTCACGTGCACCGCCCCTCGGCCACGACTTCATTTGGCATGAACCTCGGCACGCGGCGCAAGTGCGCGACCACCTCCGATGGTCCTCGTGCCAGCACCCCGTGGGGTCGACCTGCGCGGCGGCCCGTGACGGACCCATTCGCGGCCGCAGACGCTTCGGCCTCGAGCGACCGAGGGTCAGGCCGCGCGGCTGGCGACGTCCTGCTCGCGGCGCAAACGTTCCCGCGCCACGACGCCGAGGCCCAGCCCGAACAGGAACCAGAGCCACATCGCGACCTGTGGGCTCTCGAGCGTCGGGTCGAAGTAGGCGTTCACGAGGATGGCGACGACACCCGCGATCGCGAAGCCCATGACGCCGCGCGTGAAGCGCAGATCGTGAGTTGCGCGGCGTACGGCGCGGATCATCGTGGTGAACCACGCGATCCAGAGCGCGATCCAAATCGTCAGCCCGACGCCCCCCATGCGCGCCAGGACGTCGAGATGGCTGTTGTGCGGGCTGCGAAGCGGGCCCTCCCGCCTTTCGCCCTCGAAGCCCATCTTCGCGGCGAGGTTCTCACCGAAGCCCCATCCTGTCGTCAGCTTGTTGGACCGACGCGTCTCCTTGAGCAACGACGACCAGAGTTGGTCACGCCATTGCGCGGTGTCGCTGAGCTCGCTGTTCCCACCACCGGTGAGGCTGCCGAGGTTCATGGCGAGCTGCGTCACGGAGATGGGACGCGGGCGGGCGGGGATCTTGAAATCCACGGCCCATGCGAGCCCGACGATGAGCACGAGCGGCACCACCAGTGCGGCGATCATCTGACGACGCCTGCTCGACATGAGCAACATCACGACCACCGTCGCAGCGGCGGCGATCAGCCCGCTGCGGCTCTGCGTGGCGGTCATCGCGACGAGCAGGCTCGCCAAGACGGTGAGGAGGACGCGTTTGCGCCGTCCGAGGCCTTCGACCGGCACGAGCCAGAGGAAGGCGAGCGCCATCGCCCCGCCCACGGCGATGTTGCCCGACTTGTGGGCGAACCACGACACGACGGGGGCGTCGGGCATGTAGGGGCCGCCGGGCCGCGCGTCCAACTGGATGGCGGGGATGCTCCACAGCAGCAGCCACGGGAGCAAGCGGCAGTACGAACCCGCCCACAGCCTGGGGAGATGCGGCAGGCTCACGACCAGCCCGGCCACCACGATGCCGAAGATGGCGTAGTACCAGAGTGCGGCATCACGCACCGCGTCGACGTGGTACGTGCCGACGTACGGCACCGTCCGGACCAGGCCCCACAGGATGAACACCAGCAGCAACGTGCTCGGGATCCGGTTCTTGAGACCGGGAAGAACGGTGTGCGTGGCGGAGGCGGTGACGATCAACGCCAGACCGACCATCAACTCGCCCTGGAACAGCGGCACACCGGGAAAATGGAGCCACGCGAAGGTGCGATCGAACAGCGCGTAGCCGGCGAGGACGATCGGCAACAGGCGCAACAACAGGTTGACCACCCGTCGTCCCCGCGGGACCTGAGCGTGGGCAACCGTCGACGGCGACATCGGCAACGGTCGCGGGGGAGAAGCCTCGACGGGGCGCGGCGGAGCCAGGAGACCGGTGCGCACGGGAGTGTCAGCCACGACTCGAGGTCTCGTGGACGAACAACCCGTCGGCGGCACCGCGGAGCACCGACGCGTAGACGTCGAGGAGACCGGTCAGGCTGGCCTCCTCGGTGTACTGCCGCTCGAAGCTCGCGCGGGCCCGTGCGCCGGCAACGTCGACGGCCGCGTCGTCGTCCAGCACCGCCAGCGCGCCGGCCCATGCCCATTCGTCGCCGGCGCCCGCGGTCCACGCCGGCCCGAGCTCTCGGACCAGCTCGGCCGGTCCGCCATGGTCCGACGCGAGCACTGGCAGACCCGCGGCCATCGCCTCGATGACCGCGCGGGGGAGGTTCTCGTAGCAGACCGATGGGAACACGAGCGCCCTCGCGCCGAGGAGCAGGTGAGCGACCTCGGCCTGCGTCTGCCAACCCGCGAAGCGGACGCCCTCCACGCGGCGCGCCTGGAGTCGTTTGCGCAGCGGACCGTCGCCGACCATCACCAGCTCGAGCCTCGACGCACCGCGCGCCGCCCACGCGTCGAGCAGCGTGTCGGCACCCTTCTCGTGCGAGAGACGGCCGACGAACAGCACCGATCGCGAGTTCGACGGTGCCGCGGTTCGTGCGCCGGGGTCGTCAACCCCGTGGGGCTTGACCGCGATGGCCTCCGCGGGGATGCCTCCGGCGACGAGCTTCTCCCGCAGGAACCACGAGGGCGCGACGAAACGATCGACACCTGTCGACCACGTGCGACGGGCACGGGCGAGCGCGATGGTCGAGGCGGCGAAGGCCGAGGCCACGACCGAGTCGCGGTAGCAGCGGTGCTGCACGCCGCGCCAGGGGTGGGTGCCGATGCAGTCCTCGCACGGACGTCCGTCGCGGAACAGCAGCGCGTTGGCGCAGAAGAGTCGATAGTTGTGCAGCGTCATCACGACCGGCACGCCGCTCTGCTTCAGGGCCTGCACCACCGACGGCGAGAGCGAGTACCAGGTGTTGTGGATGTGAGCCACGTCGGGACGGTGTGACACGACAAGCCGCTTCACCGCCCGCGCGCTCATTGGGTTCGACGGCGAGAGCACCAGCGCGCCCGCGGCCGCGAGCGCGCCGCTGGGGTTGGACACGTGGTGCTCGACGACCTCGTGACCGGCGGCGCGTAGGAGACGGGTCTCGTCGCGCACGACCGAGTCCTCACCGCCGGCCTCGCGGTAGCGGTTGTGGAGCTGGAGGATCCTCACGGACTTGTTGTCGACGGGTACACGCGGGGGGTTGACCTCACGCCACGCGGTCCACCGACGTTGGCAGCAGCTCGAGCATGGCTCGCCGGTAGCGGCGCGTCGTCGGCGTGCCCCGATCCGTGGTGCGCTCCAGGTAGCTGCGGACGTGTTGCGGCGCCTGGCGAGGGTCGATCTCGAGCGCCTCGAGGTAGCGCCATCCCGGCGAGGCATCGGCGGTGAGCAGGCGGACGGCGTCCGCGGGCTCGTGTGACCCGAGGAGGACACCCTTCGAGGTGACGAAGTGGGCGAGGTCGTACAGCGGGTCGAGCTCGAAGCGGCTCGACTCCCAGTCGACCAGCCCGATGCCGTCCAGGGTTCGCAGGAGGTTCCAGGGCGCGAAGTCGCCGTGCACGACCGGACCGTGCCGCTCCGAGCCCCGAGCCAGGGCGACCGCGATCACCAGCGCCTCCTCGAGATCGATGTCGCGCCCGTCGGGGGTCAACGCGAGCGCCTCGGTGGCCATTGCCAGGTGGCCCCGCCACTGGCCCACCCAGCGCACGGCGGGAACGACCACGCCCGGGATCGCGCCGTGGAGGCGCTGGAGCGCGTCGCTCTCGTGGGCCAGGACGCTGTCGCGGCCGGCTGCGACCTTGACGACCACGCACAACCGCCCGCGTTCGGTCAGTCCGAACGTCGCGCGCCCGGACCGTCTCGACCGCACGGCCGCGCCGCCGTCGGGGGTCACGCCCACGAGCTCGCACAGCTCGCGGGCCTCGTCGCCCGGGTCCGCGGACGCGCGCCCGATGCCATGGGTCATGGCGAACAACGAGATCGTGGTCGCGATGCGCGCTCGCAGCCGGCGAGGTCGGTACAGCGACCGGAAGGCGAGGGCCCCGCTCCTGCCGGCGGTGGCGGACAAGTCGAAACGCCGAGGTACCAGGAGGCCCTTCTTCCAGGTCAGGGTCTGGATGCCCGGCGAACGCGTGGGGGTCGCCATCGTCAGCCGTCGTTCCCGGCCGCGGCGCGGCAACCGCCGGTCGCCATGCTCGTTCTCAACGACTTCGCCACTTCCATGCCCCCCGAGCGCTCCTGCGCGAACTGCGCGATACGGGCGCGTCTTCCGCCTGCTCCTTCGCGGACCTCACAACGGAGAGAAGTGTGGCGTGTACTCAGCGTGACGTCAACGGGTCGCGAGGCGGGTTCATGGACCGTTTCGGGTCCTCCTGACGCGGTGGGCGATTAGGTCACTTGGCCTATAGCGGCGGTCCCGCGGGTCTGCCATCTTTCGTACACGCCCCGTGGTGATTCGACTTCGGTGCGTAGGAATATCGAGGACCCGCTCAGGAGGGAAGCCCCCCGCCCAGGCGCCGCGAGGCGGCGGCTTGGCCGGGCCGAGCCCGCCGCCGCGGGCGTGATCCCAAGGGGGGGTGGGCAGGTGCTGTCATCGAACGATCCGGAACGGTCCGGCGACAACGAGGTCGTCCTGCAGGGGCCGTGGCTGGTCGCCATGGACGGCGGCCGGGCAAGGCGCGACGAGCGGGAAGGCAGCGAAGCGCTCCGCCGGGTCACCCGCTACGAGCGCTTCGTCAAGCCCGTGATGGACCGCGCGGTGGGCACGGTGCTCCTGCTGGCCGTGCTCCCAACCTTGCTGTTGGTGGCGCTGGCCGTGCGAGCTCTGCTCGGGCGCAGCGTGATCTTCAAGCAACGACGGGTGGGTCGGGGCGGGCGCGTCTTCACGATGTACAAGTTCCGCACCATGCACCCGGACCGGCGCATGGCGCGGCTGCGGGTCGCGCCCGAGCGTCGTCTGACGCACAAGCACCCCCAAGATCCGCGGCTCACGGCGCTCGGTCGGTTCCTCCGCAAGTGGAGCCTCGACGAGCTGCCCCAGCTGTGGAACGTGGCGCGCGGTGACATGAGCCTCATCGGGCCCCGCCCCGAGCTGGTCGACATCGTCGACCGGTACGAGAGCTGGCAGCACGAGCGCCATGCGGTGAAGCCCGGGCTGACCGGGCTCTGGCAGGTCCTGGCCCGCGGCGACGGGCCGATGCACGAGAACACGCACCTCGACCTCGCGTATGTGCGGCAGGTGCGCTTCACGACCGATTGCAAGATCCTTCTCCACACGATTCCGGCGCTCCTGGGCCGGAGAACAGGATTCTGAGATGAGTGACAAGACACGTGTACTGGTGACCGGCGCCGGTGGCTTCATCGGTAACCACCTCGTCGACTACCTCAAGGCGCGCGGCTACTGGGTGCGCGGTGTCGACATCAAAGAACCGGAGTTCAGCGATTCCAACGCGGACGAGTTCGAGCTGCTCGACCTGCGCCTGTGGGACGCGTGCCTGCAGGCGACGAGGGGCGTCGACCACGTCTACGCGCTCGCGGCCGACATGGGCGGCATGGGGTTCATCTCGCGCTTCCACGGCACGATCCTGAGGAACAACGGCCTGATCGACCTGCACACGATCGAGGCGGCGCGCGTGAACGGCGTGTCGCGCTACCTCTACACGTCGTCCGCGTGCATCTATCCCGAGAGCCTCCAGGTCGACGCCAACGTCACTCCGCTCAAGGAGGACGACGCGTTTCCTGCCGAGCCCCAGGACGCGTACGGCTGGGAGAAGATCATGGGCGAGAAGCTCTGCGAGTACTTCTCCCAAGAGTTCGAGATGACCACCAGGACGGTGCGCTTCCACAACATCTACGGCCCGTACGGGACGTTCGAGGGAGGGCGCGAGAAGGCGCCCGCCGCAATGTGTCGCAAGGTGGCGCTCGCCGAGGACGGCGGCTCGATCGAGATGTGGGGCGACGGCGAGCAGACCCGTTCGTTCTGCTACGTCGACGACTGCGTCGAAGGCATCTACCGGCTCATGCATTCCGACTACGGGCAGCCTCTCAACCTCGGCACCGACCACATGGTGACGATCAACGAGCTGGCCGGGATGGTCATGGACGTGGCCGGCAAGTCGGTCTCGATCGTCCACATCGACGGACCGCAGGGCGTGCGGGGCCGAAACTCCGACAACACGCGGCTGCGGGAGGTGCTCGGTTGGGAGCCGAGCATCAAGCTCGAGGACGGGTTGGCCGAAACCTATCGATGGATCGAGAAGCAGGTGGCCGGGCGCTAGCCGGGCTCCGCCGCTCCTCGCCTCGACGACCATGATCCCTCGCTTCGACGTCCTCGGCGTGCACGTGAACGCCATCGACATCCCCACTGCCACCGACGAGATCGGCCGCTGGATCGACCGACGCGAGCCGCATTACGTGTGCGTGACCGGAGTGCACGGCGTCATGGAGTCGCAGTCCGACGCCGAGCTCCTGGCCATCCACAACCGCTCGGGCCTCACCACGCCGGACGGGATGCCGATGGTGTGGGCCGGCAAGTGGGCCGGCCTCGCCGTCGAGCGCGTGTACGGCCCGGACCTGATGCTCGCCCTGTGCGAGCGGGCGGTCGAGTCGGGCTGGACGTCGTACTTCTACGGTGGCGCCGAGGGCGTGGCCGACCGGCTCGCGCACGAGCTCACCGCCCGGTTCCCGGGCCTACGCGTCGCCGGCACCTACTCGCCGCCCTTCCGCCCGCTGAGCCCGACCGAGGACATCGAGGTCGTGGAGCGGATCAACGCGGCGGCACCCGACCTCGTCTACGTGGGGCTCAGCACGCCGAAGCAGGAACGCTGGATGGCCGCGCACGTCGGGCTGCTGCACGCTCCCGCGCTGCTCGGTGTCGGTGCTGCGTTCGACATCCACGCGGGGACGCTGCGGCAGGCCCCGCGCTGGATGCAGCGGTCGGGCACGGAGTGGCTCTTCCGTTTGGCCGTCGAGCCCCGACGGCTGTGGCGGCGTTACCTCAGCAACAATCCCAGATTCGCGGTGCGTCTGATGACGCACCCCCCGCGCCCGATGACGACGGCACGGATCGACCAGGAAGTCCAGGTGCACGCATGACCGATACCTCGCCGTTCGAACCGTCGCTCGTCGGCGCCATCTGGCGCGACCGCCGGCTGGTTGTCCTGGTGCTGCTCGTTTCGTTCGGCCTCGCCATCGCCTACGCGGTCACCCGGCCCGTGCGGTACACCGCCGCCGCCTCGGTGCTGGTCGAGGACCCGCGCGACCAGGCCGGCGGCGATCCGCCCGAGCGCTATGTCGCGGACCAGGCCGCGGTGCTCCGCTCGTCGAACGTGGCGCGAGAGGCGGTACGGATCGATCGGGCGCGCAAGACCCCGGTCGGGCTGCCCACGGCCTTCTACCTCAAGCACGTGACGATGACCCTGTCGGCGCGCGACAGCAACCTCATCCGCGTGAGCCTCTCGACCTCGACGGCCACGACCGCCAAGCTGGGCGTCGACAACGTCGTGCAGGCGTACAAGAGCGTCCTGCGCACCAACGCGATCACGAAGTTCGAAGGGACGCTCGGCCAGATCGACGCCGAGCTGGCGAGGATCGACGGCGAGCTCACCGCCCTCACCGCGCAGCTCAAGGCGATCCCCGCCCCGACGGGCCCGCTCCTCGACGGCCTCGACGTGCAACAGCGTCAGCTGCTCGACCGCCAGGACGCGCTGCGAGTCGAGCATGCATCGATCGACACTCAAGTCGACCAGGCCACGCGGACGGTCTCGCTCTACGACCCGCCCCAGAAGGCGACCAAGGCCGGCCTGATGAGCTCGGCCCGCACCCTCGTCCTCGCGCTCGTGCTCGGCGGGATCATCGCGGGCCTGGCCGCGTACGTCCGAGCGACCCGCAAGCCGACGTTCTTCCGCGCCAACGAGCCGGAGCTGGTGCTCGGCGCTCCGTTGCTGGCCGACGTGCCCGCGTTCGCGTCGCATTCGTCGACGGGTGTGCTGCCCGTCGTCGACCGGCCCGTGTCGCCCGCCGCGCACGCGTACCGGTATGCGGCGGCGTCGATCGACATCCAGCGCGTGTCGTCCGGCATACGGCGCCTCACCGTGACCTCGGCGAGTGAGGACGGCGGCCGCAGCACCGCCACCGCCAACATCGCGCTCGCACTGGCCGCGAGCGGGGTGCACACCCTCGTGATGGACGGCGACCTCGAGTCGCAGGGTCTCAGTCGCCTTCTGCGGAGCGACTTCGCGGACCACCCCGGGTGGCTCGACCTCGTCGCCGGGCGATCAGGTCTCAGCGATGTCATCGTGCAGGTTCCGGCGGCCAACGCCGAGGGCCTCCCGCTCGACCTCCTCACCGCGGGCAAGACGCGCACGTCGGCGGCCGAGTTCTTCGGTGCCGACAACTCGCGTCGGCTGCTCGAGGTGCTACTGGCCGAGCTCGCGGACCGCTACGAAGTCGTCATCGTCGACGCGCCTCCCCTCCTGCAGGTCACCCACGCCGCCACCCTCGCCGGCGGAGCGGACAGCGTGCTCGTCGTCGTGAGCCACGGTGGCGCTCTGGCCGACCAGGAGGAGATCGGCCGGCGGCTGCGGCTGATCGGCCGCGCGCCCATCGGCTACCTCTACATCCACCCCGCGAGCAAGCGGCGCGTGGCGGGCGGCGTCCGTCGCAAGCCCGCGGTCCCGGCCGCGATCGCCGACGCGCCTGCGGGGCTCGCCGTGGCCGCCGCGCGTCGAGGCGTGCGACCGGCAATCGTTGCCGCGGGGGCGTCGTGGACGTGCTCGTGCGGCCGCGACAACCCACCCGCGTTCGCCAACTGCCCGCGCTGTGGACGTCCTCAGTCGGACTCTCTCGCCCGTCAGCACACGGCGGGCGGCTGAGTCGAGCCACTCACCGGTGCGCGTCGGCGAGCACGTGGGCTGAGCCGGCAGGTCGCGGCTACAAGAACCCGGCGCGTGGTGGTGGCCAGGCGCGCGTCGTGGCCTCGCCCACCACCCGGCTGCGGTCGACGGGCCCGAACGACCGACTGTCGCTCGAGTTGGGCCGGTTGTCGCCCATGAGGAACAGCTGGTCCTTGTCGAGATGCACCGGAGGGAAGTCGCTGGTGACCACGCCCGGCCTGAGGTAGGGCTCGTTCAGGGGCTCGCCGTCGATGAACACCCTGCCCTCGCGGCCCTCCACCGTCTCGCCGGGACGGCCGACCACCCGCTTGATGAAGGTGTCGTCTCCCGGCTGGCGGACACCGATCGCGGCCAGGATCCCGTGCAGCACCCGCAGCGGGAGCGCGGCGTGGTCCTCGGGGGCGGGAAGGGGCGGATGGAACACGACCACGTCGCCCCGCTTCGGGGACTGCAGGCGATAGGCGAGCTTGGACACGATCACACGGTCGCCCACCTCCAGCTTCGGCTCCATCGAGGCGGAGGGGATGTAGAAGGCCTGGGCGACGTAGCTCTTGAGGAAGAAGGCGGCGAGCATCGGCACCGCGACCAGGAGCATGATCTCGCCCGCGACGCGGCGGGCGCGGGTGCGTCCCGCGTCCTTCGGCTCGGGTCGCGTCTCGGGGGGCGCCTCGGGTCGCGTCTCGGGGGGCGCGCCCGGCTCGGGGAGGGCGATGGCGGCAACGTCGCGGGCGCGTTCGGCGAACCACCGGGTGGCCTCGGCGCGCACCAGCCTCGAGTCCGCTTCGGCCTGACGCACGAGCTCGCGAACCTCGCGCTGGGCGTCGTCGAGCAGGCGGGCCCGCTCTGCGGTGGCCGCGGCCACCAGGCGCTCGACCTCCTCGCGTCCCTGCGCGAGGGTCTCCGCCAGCAGCCGCGCTGCCTCCGCGCGGCCTTCGGCGAGGGCGGCCGCGGTGAGACGCTCGGCTTCGGCGCGTGCCTCGATGAGCATGCGCGCCACTTCGTTCTGGGCCTGGACCCTGTGCTCCTCCGCGCTCGCCGCGGCCTCCGCGAGCAGCCGCTCGGCCTGGTTCACGGAAACCTCGAGCACCGCCGCTTGCTTCTGCTCGAGCTCGGCGCGGAACGCTTCCTCGCGGGCCCGGCGCTCGGCCGCTGCCTCCGCCTCGCGGCGACGGGCCTCGCGCTCGGCCTCGGCGGCAGCGGCGGCGACCGCGCGGTCGCGTACCTCGCGTGCGTGGGCGGCTGCCTCCTCGCGGAGCTCACGCGCCCGGGTCTCGGCTGCGGCGACCGCCGCGAGGTGCGCCTCTTCCGTCTCGGCCTGCCGGCGCTCGGCCTCGGCGTCGGCCTCGGCCAGCACCTCGTCGCGGATGCGGCGGGCGTCGCCGATGATCGCGTCGCGCGCCTGTTCGGCCTCGGCGATGAGGCGGCTCGCCTGGGTCTCGACCTCCGCCAGCGTGTCGTCCCGCAAGCGCTGCGAGACGACGCGCGCGTCACGCATGACGCGGGCGGCGTCGGCCAGCAGCCGGTCGCAGTCGGCCAGCGCGTCGTCGCGGCGGCGGGGTTCTTCCCCGCCGTTCACGCCCACCTGGTCGTTCTCGGCGTCGGCAGTTTCCCGCTTGACTGCGTCGTCATCGGGTGGCGCGACCACACCTAGAGGATGACGCGTGGCGGAGGGGTGTGGGGGAATCCCTGTCATCCCGTTGGGCTTCTCGCTCCGGCGAGCGGTCGCTCAGCGCCGGCCCCGGTGCTCTCCCATCCGCTTCAGGATGAGCTGGCGCCTGCGCTGCAGGTCTCTGGCGGTGATGCTCTCCACCTCGCTCGTCAGGCCCATCGACGCCCGCACGCCGTCGAGGTCGACGCGAAGGGCACGCGGGTCGAGGCCCACGTCGCGGGTGATCTGCTCGCCGTGGACGCGGGCGAAGTAGGTGGCGATGTAGGTCACCTCGCCCAGCAGGTCGACGTCGGGGGCCAGGAGGGTGATCGCCGAGGAGAGGAACAGCAGGTCCTTCACGAAGAGCATGAGCTCCTTCGGAAGGTGGGCACCGTACCCGAGCAGCGACTTGGTCAGCTCACGCATCTCCTGCACCAGCTCGTCGGCCGACATCGTCGTCGGGTCCTTGGCCGGCCGGTCGAGGCCGAGGTCGTGCACGACCGCGTCGAGGTCGGTGCCCTCGGGCAGCGCGCCGAGGTCGACGAGCGCACCGAGCTGCATCCGCACGTCGTTGATGGTGCCGCCCATGAGGAGGCGGAGGAACGCCAGCCGGCGGCGCTCGTCGAGCCGGCCGGTGATGCCGTAGTCGAGCAGGGCGACCCGTCCGTCGGCCATCACGAAGAGGTTCCCGCCGTGCAGGTCGCCGTGGAAGACGCCGAACAGCACCGCCCCCTCCAGCACGGCGACGAGCCCGGCACGCACGACCGCCGAGGTGTCGATGCCCGCCGCATGCATGCCGGCGACGTCGTCGAACGCGAAGCCGTCGAGTCGCTCCATCACCAGCACGCGCCTCGTCACGAGTGTGGGATGAGGCCGGGGGACGACGAGTGAGCGTTGGTCGGTGGCCGCGAGCACGCGCGCGATGTCGAGCATGTTCTCTGCTTCGAGCCGGAAGTCGAGCTCCTCGACGATGGTCTCGGCGAACAGCTCGACGAGCGCCGGCGGGTTGGCGAGTGCGCTGACGGGGATGCGCCCGACGAGTAGCGGCGCGAGCCACGCCATGGCTGCCAGGTCGCGCCGGACGAGACGCTCGACCGACGGCCGCTGCACCTTGACGACCACGTGCTCGCCGGTCAGGAGCGTGGCGGCGTGTACCTGCGCGATCGACGCGGCCGCGAGCGGCCTTTCGTCGACGTTCGCGAACACCGCATGCAACGGCCGGCCCAGCTCCGATTCGATGATGTCGCGGACGTCGACCCATCGCTCCGGCGGCACCTTGTCGCGCAGCAGCCGGAACTCGTTCACCAACTCCTCGGGGAAGATGCCGTCGCCCGACGAGACGATCTGGCCCAGCTTCACGTAGGTCGGGCCGAGGCGCTCGAACGCCCGCCGCAGCCGGCGGGACAGGCCCGCGCGCGACGTGGGCCCGCCGGTGCCCCGTTCGATGCGGGCCCACGCTGCGAGCGCGAGGCCCACCCGTCCGGCGACGGCGACCACCCGTCCGCCCGGTGGCACCCGACGGGCGCGCAGGAGGCGCGGCACCTCGGAATGGGTGGCGGCCCGGATGCGCTCGATGTTGTGCCTCCACGCCATCGCGGGCGGGTCGACGACCCACGGCCCGCCCTCGCGGAAGGCGCCCAGTCGGAGATCGGAGGTCGCGTCGTAGCTGATGTGATCGTTGCTCATGCGTTGGTCGCGACCGTACCGAGGGTCTCGGCCAAGTGAGGAACCGGCCTTGTAGCGTCGCTCGCCGATGCGCCCGAAGCGACTCTCGGTCTCTCAGGCCCGCCGGGTAGCCCTCGGCGCCCAGGGCTTCGCGGCCGCAGCGCCCGCGGGTCGCGTCGACCGCCGGCATCTGCAGCGCCTGATGGGGCGGCTCCGCGTGTTACAGATCGACTCGATCAACGTCGTCGTTCGTTCGCACTACCTGCCCGTGTTCTCCCGGCTCGGCGCCTACGAACGCGACCTGATCGACCGCGAGGCATATCGCCGACGGACGCTCTTCGAGTACTGGGCGCACGAGGCCTCGCTGGTGCCGGTGGCCCTCCACCCGCTGCTGCGGTGGCGCATGGCACGGGGTGAGGCGTGGGGCCGGATGGCCCGCATGGCCGACGAGAAGCCGGGCTACGTGCAGGCGGTGCTCGACGAGGTGACCGACCGGGGCCCGATCGCGGCGTCCGAGCTCAGCGAGCCGGGTGTGAGGCGGGGGCCCTGGTGGGGCTGGGGCGACGGCAAGGCCACGATGGAGTGGCTGTTCTGGACCGGCCAGGTCGCGGTGGCCGAGCGTCGCAACTTCGAGCGGCGCTACGACCTGCCCGAGCGGGTGCTCCCCCCTGAGGTGCTGGCCCTGCCCACGCCGCCCGTCGAGGAGGCCCACCGCCGCCTCCTGGCCCAGGCCGCGGCCGCGATCGGGGTGGGCACGGCCGCCGACCTGGCCGACTACTTCCGCATCCGGGTTCCCGAAGCCCGGCCCCGACTGGCCGAGCTGGTCGAGGCCGGGGAGCTGGTGCCGGCCGAGGTCGAGGGGTGGGAGCGGCCCGCCTACCTGCACGTCCACGCTCGCCTGCCGCGTCGGATCGACGGGTGCGCCTTGCTCTCACCGTTCGACTCGCTCGTGTTCGAGCGGTCACGCACCGAGCGCCTTTTCGGCTTCCGCTTGCGGCTGGAGGTGTACGTCCCATCCGCCCAACGGGTGCACGGCTATTACGTCCTGCCGTTGCTCCTGGGCGAGCGCCTCATGGGCCGGGTCGACGTCAAGGCCGATCGGCGCCGCCGGGTGCTGCTCGTGCCCGGGGCGTTCGCGGAGCCGGACGCCGACAGCAGGGAGCTGGTCGGGCCGCTCGTGGGTGAGCTGGTCCGCCTGGCGGGATGGCTGGGGCTGGACGACATCGAGGTCGGCGAACGGGGCGACCTGGCCGGTGGGCTACGGGAATGCCTGGGCGGGGGCGGCCGTTGTTCATGAGCCAAGCTCTCCGCCTCTTTGGAAGTGATGCAACATGCAGGAACAGAAGCTGATGTGGCGCCAACAGGCAGCCTGTCGCGACTCTGACACCAACATCTTCTTTCCCGACTCCGACGCCCAGGCCGGTCCCGCGCTCGCGATCTGCGCCGAGTGCCCCGTACGCGACGCATGTCTCGAGTTCGCCCTGACCACCAACCAGCCCGACGGCATCTGGGGCGGCGCCACCGAGACGCAACGTCGCCGCCTGCGCCGCCGCCGCCGGCAGGCTGCCTGACCGAGCCCGGCTCGCGCCGGTCGAGCGTTTGCCGGGGTCAGGCCTGCAAGGGAAGCAGCTCGCCGGCCATCTCCGCGAGCTCGTCGGACCACGACGACGGCTCCTCGGCGGGCACGAGCACGAACTTCGAGAAGCCGCCCGCGATGAAGCGCTCGATGGTGGCGCGCACCGCGGGCAGGTTCGCGGGAATCAGCTCAGCCGGGTCGACGCCGGGCCGGCGTGCCGCAACGGCGCGCGCCAGGCGCTCGGGGAGCTCCCGCCGGGTGTAGATGACGAGGGCCCCGAAGTGCTCGGGGTCGATGGCGCGGCCCGCATCGGCTGCCGCCTTCTCGACCACGACGCGACCGGCGATCGCGTCGGCGGGGGTGCAGAAGCTCGGCAGCCAACCGTCGCCTTGGCGCCCGACGCGGCGCAACTCGCTGGGCGCGATGCCGCCGAGCCACACGTCGGGCGGCGACTGCGCGGGTCGGGGTCGCACGGTGAGGTTGCGGTAGGTGAAGCGCGGTCCGTCGTGATCGACGGAGTCCTCGGTCCACAGCCTGCGGATCAGCGGCAGGGCCTCGTCGAACCACGCCGCCCGTTCCTCGCGCGCCACCCCGAATGCCTGCTGCTCGTTCGGGTCGACCACGCCGAGCCCGAACGCGGGGAGCAGGCGACCAGCGGACAACCGGTCGAGGCTCGCCAGCGCCTTCGCTACCAGCACCGGGTTGCGTCCGGGCAGCACCATCACGCTCGTGCCGAGCTTGAGCCGGGTGGTGCGGCCCGCCGCGAACGCCAGCCCGACGACGGGGTCGAACGCGGTGCCCGTGATCCGCTCGGAGAGCCAGAGCGAGTCGAACCTCAGTCGCTCGAGCTCGTCGACGAATCCGGCGAACCGCTCCTGGTCGACAACGGTCTGTGTGCCGAGGCCGTACCCGATGCGAACCTTCACACGTCTCCTCTCCCCACGACCCTCTTTCTTGTCGTAGCCGGCCGTCCTGAGGACGGCTGAGTACGACGAGAAGCGAGCTCGTGCGTCAGTACCGGAAGCCCTCGCGCGGCATGCCGTCGATCATCCCCAGCGAGAAGTAGTGCTCCCAGCCCAGCAGGTGGCGCAGGAACGGCGTCGCCCGCTCGAGCACCTCGGGTCGCAGCGAGACGAAGAAGTTCTCCTGCTGCCGCATGAACGGGCGGCAGTAGTAGGCGAGGATGCCGTGCCGGCGCTCGGATGCGGTGACGTTGGCGCCCGTCTGGTGCCACAGCCTTCCCTCGAACACCATCACCGTGCCGGCGGGCGCGCACACGGGGACCGTCTCGCTGACCGGGTCGTCGGTGCCGTAGTCGGGGCCGCGGCCCCGCCGATGGCTGCCGGGCACGATCCGCGTGGCGCCGTTGTCCGCGGTGAAGTCGTCGAGCATCCACATGGCGTTGGCCACGAGGGGATACGGGGGCCACGGGTTGGGCACGAAGCTCTGGTCCGCGTGCAGGAACATCGGCGTGCCCCCCGGTCCCGCGATGTTGGCGTCGATGTTCGAGAGCAGGAAGTCGGAGTCGAGCAGGTGCGCCATGAACCGGCACACGAGCGGGTCCTGCGCGAGCTCCTCGAACACCTCGCCCTTGTTGAGCAGGTTCCACACCCGCTGGTTCGATCCTGCGTCGTAGACGTAGTCGGTGCCGTCGGCGATCTCGGCCTCGGCCTGCTCGGCCAGGCGCGTCTTGATCGCAGTGAGCCGCGCCTCGTCGAGCGCACCCTCGACGAGGCAGTAACCGTGCTCGGCCAGGTCGGCCTGAGCCCGTTGGAAATCTGTGGTGAGGGTGGCGGTCACCGGGGAGACAGGGGGGAGTGCGCCGCGTGCAGCGTCTTGATTACCGACGCGGCGATGCCAGCGCCGTCGAGGCCCAACTCGGCGAGGATCTGGGCCGGCTTGGCCTGCGGGATGTAGCGGTCGGGCGTGCCCAGCACGAGCACCGGAGGCGATTGGCGGCTCTCGTCGAGGTCGGCGATTGCGTCGGCCATGGCCGCCCCGGCTCCGCCGTCGCGCACGCCGTCCTCCGCGGTCACGACGAGCGGGTGACGGGCCGCGTCGCAGATCATGTCGGGGTCGAGCGGCTTGACGACGCGCACGTCCCAGACCGTCGCGCTCACCCCCTGCTCGTCGAGCAGGAGCGCGGCGTCCTCGGCCGCCTCGAGCAACTTCCCGACCGCGAGGATGCAAACGTCGTCGCCCTGACGGACGCGGCGAGCGGTCAGCCCGGAGCCGACCTGCTCGAGCGGGACGCGCCGCGCTGCGCCGTTCGGGAAACGAATGGCGGACGGGCCGCTCGTGATCGCCAGCGCCTCACCCAACATCACCTGGAGCTCCTGGGCCGACGACGGGGCGAAGATCGTCATGCCCGGCACCCGGAGGAGCAACGCCATGTCGAGCACGCCGTGGTGGGAGGGCCCGTTGTCTCCGGTGATGCCCGCCCGGTCGAGGCAGAACACGACGGGTTGGTGATGGAGGCCGACGTCGAGGTTGGCCTGGTCGAACGCACGGGTGAGGAATGTCGAGTAGATGGCCACCACCGGGCGCAGGCCACCCATGGCCATTCCCGCGGCCGCGGTGACCGCGTGCTGCTCGGCGATGCCCACGTCGAAGAACCGGTCGGGGAAGCGCGCCTGGAAGGGGATGAGCCCGGTCGGGCTCGGCATGGCCGCGGTGATGGCGACCACGCGTTTGTCGCGCTCGGCTGCGGCGATGATCGCCTCGGAGAACGCTTCGGTGTAGCCCGTCGGGGCCCAGGGCGGTGGGCCGGTGACGGGGTCGAAGATGGGCGCGTCGTGCAGGCACTTGTCCTCGTCGTCCTCCGCGAACGCGTAGCCCTTTCCCTTCTGGGTGATGACGTGCACGATGATCGGACCGTTGTGGTCCTTCACCGAGCGCAGGACGTGCTCCATCTCATCCACGTCGTGCCCGTCGACGGGGCCGACGTAGCGCACGCCGAGCGCCTCGAAGAAGTTCTGCGGCTCGAGGAACTCACGGAACGCGGCGCGCAGGCCCTGCACGCCCAATTGCAGGTGCTCACCGATGACGGGCACCTCGCCGAGGACGTGTTCGATGCGATCGCGGTTGCGCACGTACGACGGCTTGAGGCGAAGGTTGGTGAGGCCGTGGCTCAGGCGCGAGATCGTCGGCGCGTACGAGCGGCCGTTGTCGTTCAGCACGATCACCACGCGGCGTCCGCTGTGTCCCAGGTTGTTGATGCCTTCGTAGGCCATGCCGCCGGTCATCGATCCGTCGCCGATGACCGCGACGACCCGCCGCTCGGCTTCGGCCCCGCTCAGGTGCAGCGCGGTGGCAACACCGTGCGCGTAGCTGAGGATGGTTGACGCGTGACTGTTCTCGACCCAATCGTGCTCGGATTCTTCGCGCGACGGGTAGCCCGAGAGCCCGCCGGCCTGGCGCAGGGTGTCGAACCGGTCGCGTCGTCCGGTGAGGATCTTGTGCACGTACGCCTGATGGCCCGTGTCCCAGAGCAGGATGTCGCGGGGCGAGTCGAAGACCCGGTGGAGCGCGAGCGTGAGCTCGACCACGCCGAGGTTGGAGCCGAGGTGACCACCGGTGACGGATGTCGCCTGCACGATGAAGCTGCGGATCTCGGTGGCGAGCGTGCTCAGCTCGTCGTGGTCGAGACCTCGGAGGTCGGCGGGCCTGTGGATCGTCTCTAGCAGCATCTCGTCGGCGTCCCCCCTCTTACGAAACGGTAGCCCGACCCTGACCGATAGGTTCAACGCCCGGCTCATGTCTCGCTTCCAGTATCTACTGCTGATGGCTGCCTGCCTCGTCGTCACGTTCTGTTGCCGACCGTCGCCCTGTTCTTCGTGTGGGATGCCATCGCGGTGGCCCGGGACATCTGGCAGTACAACCCACGGTACGTCACGGGATGGGACTTCCTGTACTCGGTGGCAGTCGACGAGGTGGTTCTCTTCGTCGTGGTGCCCGTGTGCGCGCTGCGCACCTTCGAAAGCGCTCGAGGGGTGACGGGCCGGTAGGTTGACGACGTGGCGCGCCTCCCGGTCGAACCGCCCCGACCCGAGGGCCCGCGGGTCGTGGGTCAGCGCACCGTGGCCGGGTGGCGGCGCAACCTGGCCCAGCGGGTCGCCGACCTGCTCCAGCGCGACCCCGACCGTCTCGCCCATGCGGTCGAGGTGGGCCTGATCCGGCGGGAGTGGCTCGAGCGCCCCGGTGACGGCCCCCTCTCGACCGCGACCCCCGTCGAGGTGGTCGAGCGCTACCTCCAGGGATCGGTCGAGAAGCGCCCGTCGCTGCTCGCGTCACTGGGCCTCACCGCGATCCAGGTTCTCTCGTCCGGGGCGGAGGACGATGCCGGTGAAGGTTCCAGCGAGCGACTCGCGGTCGCGTTCACCGACCTCGAGAACTTCACCGCGTTCACCTCGCGCGAGGGCGACGAGGCGGCCAGCCGTCTCCTCGCCGATCACCATCGGGCGGTCGGACCACTGGTGCGCGGTCGGGGCGGGAGGGTCGCCAAACGCCTGGGCGACGGCCTGCTCCTCACGTTCCCGGAGCCCGAAGCCGCGGTGCTCGCGTGCCTCGAGCTCGTGGGTTCGAACCCCAAGCCGCTCCGCCTGCGCGCGGGGGTGCACATGGGTGAGCTGGTCGTGACCCGCGACGACGTCATCGGCCATGTCGTCAACGTCGCGGCCCGCGTCACCGAGTCCGCGCGCGGCGGCGAGGTGCTCGTGACCGCCGAGGTGCGCGTCGCGGTGGCCGAGCTCACGTCTCTGCGCTTCGGGCGCTACCGCCGGAAGAGCTACAAGGGCGTGGGCGAGCCCGTGCGCATCAGCCCCGTCATGTGGGCGGCCGACGCACGGTGACCGGCGCGTTCGACCTCACCGACCACGTGGCGCTGATAACCGGCGGCAACAGCGGCATCGGCCTCGGCTACGCCGAGGGCCTGGCGGCGGCGGGCGCGTCGATCGCCATCTGGGGCACCAACGAGGAGAAGAACCTCGCCGCCACGGAGCAACTGCGCAGTCACGGCCGGCCGGTCGTCGGCCTGCGGTGCGACGTGGGCGACGAGGCCCAGGTCGACGATGCGTTCGCGCGCACGGTGGAAGCGCTCGGCCGCGTCGACTCCTGCTTCGCCAACGCGGGAACGAACCGCGCCAGTCCCTTCGTCGACATGACCCTAGACGATTGGCGTGCCGTGCTGCGCGTGAACCTCGACGGCGCGTTCCTCACGTTCCGTGCCGCGGCGCGGCACATGATCGAGCGCGGTGGCGGGGGGAGCCTCGTGGCGACCGGGTCACTCTCGTCGATCGTCGGGCAGCCCCGCGGCGAGCACTACGCGGCGAGCAAGGGCGCGGTGGTCACGCTCGTGAAGTCACTCTCGGTCGAGCTCGCCCGCCACGGCATCCGCGCCAACGCGGTGCTGCCCGGCTGGGTCGACACGGCGCTCGCCGCGCCCGTGCTGCACTGGGACCGTTTCATCGAGCGCGTGCTGCCGCGCGTGCCAATGCGCCGATGGGGTTGCCCCGACGACTTCGGCGCCGTCGCCGTCTATCTCGCCAGTCCCGCGTCCGCGTACCACACGGGCGACACGCTCGTCATCGACGGCGGCTACTCGTTGTTCTGACGCTCGCGTCGCCGCGCGGTCAGGTGTCGACGGGCCGAAGCACGGGCCGACGGCGGGCCTGCGCGTTGGTGATGACGACGCCCATGCCGTAGCCGATGGAGAGCGCGACGGCGCCGCCCACCGCGTCGAGCCAGTAGTGGTTGGCGGTGACGACGATCGAGAACGTGGTGGCGAGCGGATAGAACGCGATGAGCACCTTCATCCAGGTGCGGGGCACCGTGGAGATGAAGACGAGGGCGCACCATGCGGACCAGCCGAAGTGCAGGCTCGGCATCGCTGCGTACTGGTTGGAGATCTTGTGCATCGCGCCTGAATCGAACGACCAGAGGCTGCCGTAGACGTGGAGCGTGTCGACGAAGCGGAACGACCCGGGCAGCAGGCGAGGAGGCAGGAGCGGATAGAGCGCGAAGCCGACCAGCGCCACCGCGGTCGTGCATGCCAGTGCGTTGCGCCACCTCTGGTAGCGCTCAGGGAACCGGCGGAAGAGCCAGAGCAGCGCGCCGATGGTGACGAAGAAGTGGAAGGTGCCGTAGAAGAGGTTCCAGAACTCGATGAAGCCGTGGTAGTCGAGGAACGCCTTCTGCACCGAACGCTCGTTGAAGATGTGCAGCCAGCGCTCGACATCGATGACCGAGCGGGCGTGGCTGAGCGCGTGGGCCTTTGAAACCGACGCTGATCCCTGCAGGTTCCGCACGACCGAGTAGACGATGTAGAACGCGATGATGTAGAGGACCTCGCGCCACCAGCGCAGGCCGAGCGCTCGTCGCATGGCGGTCGGATCGCCGCGCGGCTCGCCCTCGAGCGTCGCGCTCGCGGATGTCGAGCCCGAAGGGGCAGAGCGGGAAGCTGCGGGCCAGCTCACGAGGGAGCCGGAACCGACCTGGCCCGCGCACCGACCGCGAACGCGGGGGCGCCGAGCAGGCTCACGGCCAGGTTCATGGCATAGAAGAGCAGTCCGAGGGCGATGGCCTGGGCCTGGGTGACGTCGAACGGGTGCAGGAAGAGCACCAGTGCACCTTCGCGCACCCCGAGCCCACTGAACGTGACGGGCAGCACCTGGGCGATGGCCACGACCGGGAAGAACGCGAGCAGGACGGTGAGTCCGATGTCGATGCCGAGCGCCTCGGCTGCCGTCCAGGCGGCGAGGACGACGGTGAACTGGTACACGAAGCCGGCGGCCAGCACGCCGGCCGCGGCTGCGGGATGGTGGCGGAAGCGGTCGACGCCCAGGTGAACCGCGCCGACGAAGCGCAGCCAGCCCGGGTTGTCGGCGTGGCGCCCGAGGAGCCGCGGATGGGCGGCAACGAGCACGATGCCGGCGAGCAGCACCAGCGTGCCCGCCGCGAGAGCGACGGCCACCCGGGTCGCGCTGCCCTTGTGCAGCAGCGCGGGCTGCAGGGCCATCGCGACCAGCGTCATCACGGGCAGGACGATCCAACCGCTCAGGCGCTCGAGCACGACCGACGCGAACGTCGGGGGCGGCTCACCGTTCTCCACGGACAGGCGTGTGACACGCAGCACGTCGCCTCCGATCGTCGAGGGCAGGAAGTTCCCGACGAAGAGACCCGCGAGGTAGTGCCCGAGCAGCGTCGGCAGCCGGGCGGGGATCTCGAGCGCGGCGAGCACCCGTTGCCAGCGCAGCGTCGAGAGGACGACCGAGGCGCCGGTGACGAGGAGGCCCGCGATCACCCACGTGAGCGTCGACGCCTGATGACGGGGCAGCAGCGAGGAGATGTCGAGACGCGTCAGGAGGTACGCCAGCATGGCCACGCTGACCGTAAGCCGAAGGGCGAGGAGGGTCGTCCGTCGGCGACCCCGTGCGAGACGTCCGGCGATCCATCCAGCCTAGGCCCGACCCGAACGGTGCGCGACCCCATACGCTGTGCCGATGGCGACGAATGCGAGAGAGGTCCGGCTCGGCGACGTGCGGTTGACGATCGCGGAGGCGGGCGTCGGCGGTCGGCCGATCCTGCTGGTGCACGGCTTCACGGGGGCCAAGGAGGACTTCACCGACTTCCTCGAGCCCTTGGCCGAGCGCGGATGGCATGCAGTCGCCCCCGACCTGCGCGGCCACGGGGTGAGCGATCATCCCGGCGACGAGGCGAGCTACTCGCTCGAGATCATCGCGGCCGACCTGCTGGCACTCGCGGATGCGCTCGGGTGGGAGAGCTTCGTCCTGCTGGGCCACTCGATGGGTGGGATGGTCGCCCAGCAATTGCTGCTCGCCCGGCCCGAGCGGGTGGACGCGCTCGCGCTGATGGACACGACCCACGGCCCGATCGACTGGGTCGAGCCGGACACGCGCGAGCTCGCCGCTGCGATCGTCCGCGAGCAGGGCATCCCGGCGTTGATGGAGGCGCTGAAGCTCCTGCGCGACGAGGACCCGCTCATGACACCGGCCTTCCTGCGACTGCTCCACGAGAAGCCCGGCTACAGCGAGTTCTGCGACGCCAAGCTGCTCGCGTCCTCTCCGGCCATGTGGCTGTCGATGTCGGAGTCCCTGCTCAGCCAACCCGACCGCCTCGACCGGCTGGCCGACGTCGACCTGCCGACGCTGCTGATCGTCGGCGAGCAGGACACACCGTTCGTCGCCCATGCGGAGCGCATGGCGAAGACGATCCCCGGCGCCCGGCTGGCGATCATTCCCGAGGCCGGGCACTCGCCGCAGTTCGAGAACACCGACGCATGGTGGGCGGTGCTGAGCTCGTTCCTCGAGGACGTGGTGTGACGCAGTTGCCTGGCACGCACCTCGAGGGCCACGGCGGCCAGCTCGTCGCCGCCACGCTCGGCGCCTTCGGCGTGCGCGAGATCTTCACGCTGTCGGGTGGCCACATCTTCTCCATCTACGACGGGTGCGTGAAGGCCGGCATCCGCATCGTCGACGTCCGCCACGAGCAGACGGCGACGTTCGCGGCCGAGGGCTTCGCCAAGCTCACACGCCGACCCGGTGTGGCGGTGCTCACCGCAGGGCCGGGTGTCACCAACGGTGTCAGCGCGGTCACGACCGCGCACTTCAACGGGTCGCCGCTGGTGGTGCTCGGCGGCCGCGCCCCGCAGGCTCGTTGGGGCGCGGGGTCGCTGCAGGAGTTCGACCACGTGCCGGTGGTGGCCTCGATCACCAAGGTGGCGCGCACCGTGACGTCGACCGGTCAGATCGCCAAGGAGCTGCACGAGGCGGTCACCCTCGCGCTCACTCCCCACCGCGGGCCCGTGTTCCTCGACTTCCCGCTCGACGTCGTGTTCGCGAGCGACGCGTCCGACGTGCCCGACGGTGTGGTGCCCGCCGGCCCCGAGCCCGACGCCGACGACGTTTCCCGCGCCGCGGCCCTCGTCGCGAGCGCCGAGCGCCCGGTGCTGGTGGCGGGGGGCGACGTGTGGGCCGATGGCGCGTGGGAGGCGCTGCGACGGTGTGTCGAGTCGCTACGGGTGCCGACGTTCGTCAACGGCCAGGGGCGCGGGTGCCTGCCCGCCGATCACGAGCTGGCGTTCGCGCGTACCCGAAGCTTCCTCAAGCAGGCCGACGTGGTGGTCGTCGTCGGCACTCCGCTCGACTTCCGGCTGTCGTTCGGCTCGTTCGGCGCCGCCCAGGTCGTGCACGTCGTCGACCACCCCGACAGCCGCGCCGGCCACGTCGACGCGGCGGTGTCACCCGCCGGCGACCTCTCGACCATCCTCGACGGGATGGCTTCCCACACCGGCGCGCGAGCGGACCACGAAGCCTGGATCGCAAAGCTCCGCGACGAGGAGACGGCACGGCGTGAGGCCGAGCGGGCCGAGCTCGAAGCCGACACCGACCCGATCCACCCGGCACGCGTCTACGGCGAGCTGCGCGCGCGCCTGGCGCGCGACGCGGTGGTGATCGGCGACGGCGGCGACTTCGTGTCGTACGCAGGCAAGCTGATCGACTCCTTCGAGCCCGGTTGCTGGATGGACCCGGGGCCCTACGGCTGCCTCGGCACCGGGCTGGGCTACGCGATCGCGGCTCGTGTCGCGCATCCAGACCGGCAGGTCGTGCTGCTGCAGGGCGACGGCGCGATCGGCTTCAACGGCATGGACTACGACACGCTCGTCCGCCACGACCTTCCGGTCGTCGCCATCGTGGGCAACAACGGCATCTGGGGTCTCGAGAAGCATCCGATGCAGGCGATCTACGGCTACGACGTCGCCGCCGACCTCCAGTCCGGGTGCCGCTACGACCGTGTGGTCGAGGGCCTCGGCGGCGCAGGTGAGACCGTCGAGCGGCCCGCCGACCTCGGCCCCGCCCTCGATCGCGCGTTCGCCGCGGGTGTGCCCTACCTCGTCAACGTGCTCACCGACCCCGCGATCGCCTACCCGCGCACGTCCAACCTCGCCTGACGGCCGCGGGTCGGGTCCCCCTCCGCGTTCTTGTCGCGCTCACCCACCGTCACGGTGGTCGAGCGCGACAAGAAGCCTGACGTTGGCGGGCCGATCGCCCGCGTCAGTTGGAGGCCGCCGCCATTTACTGAGCCTTTTCGAGGAACCGCTCGCGGTTGACGAGCACGCGCGTGAGCTTGCCCGCGGCCACCAGCCCCCGGTCGTTGTTGACCGACACGGTGAAGCTGAGGCGCCGGCCCTCGACCCGCTCGAGCGTCGCCTCGGCCCGCACGGTGACGCCGACGGGAACGGGGATGAGGTGGTCGAGCTGCACGCGCATCCCGACGCTCGTGACGTGGGGCGCGAGCCGGCCGGCGATGGCGGCGACGCTCGCTTCCTCGACCAGGGCCACGACCCGGGGGGTGCCGAGCATGGGCACGTCGCCCGAGCGCAATGAGGCCGCGGTGTCGCTCTCAGCCACCGTCAGCTCGATCGTGGCGCACAGTCCAGGTTCCACGGGCACGGCGGTACCATACGAACTTCCGCCGAAACAGGCGAACTTCTCCGTTTGGGAGCGTTCAGGTGATCGAAGACAACGTCGTCCAGCGCGTCCTCGCGGTGGCTCTGCGCACGGGCGGCGACTTCGCCGAGGTGTTCGCGGAGGACAAGCGGCTCTCGTCCGGTCATCTCGACGACGGTCGCGTCGAGGAGCTGACCTCGGGCCTCGACCGCGGCGCCGGCATCCGCGTGGTGCGAGGCGACACGACCGGGTTCGCCCACACCGCCGACCTCTCCGAGACGGGGCTGCGGGGCGCGGCGGAGGCGGCCGCTGCCGCGGCCCGCGCCGGCGGCGGGGGAGTGCACGAGGTGGCGCTGCAGCCGCGCGCCGACCGGCAGGCCCACCCGATCGCGGAGTACCCGGCCGACGTCCCCAAGGCGCGCAAGGTCGAGCTGCTCCAGCGGGCGGACGCGGCGGCGCGCGCCGAGGGCAGCTCGATCCGTCAGGTGAGCGCGTCCTACGCCGACAGCCGCCGGCGCATCCTGGTGGCCAACAGCGACGGCCTGCACACCACTGACGACCAGGTCCGTACGCGCTTCATGGTCCAGTGCGTCGCCGCGGGAGACACGGGGATGCAGACCGGGCTCGAGGCGCCCGGGCGCACGATCGGCTTCGAGCTGTTCGCCGAGGTCGACGTCGACGAGGTGGCGCGCACGGCGGCGCGCCGCGCCCTCGACATGCTGAAGGCGCGCCCGGCGCCGAGCGGCAAGCTGCCCGTCGTCCTCAAGGCGGGCGCGGGCGGGGTGCTCTTCCACGAAGCGTGCGGCCACGGTCTCGAGGCCGACCTCGTGAATCGTGACGCATCGGTGTTTCGTGGCCGCGTCGGAGAGCGCGTGGCGAGCCCGCTCGTCACGCTCGTCGACGATGGCACCTACGGCCGCGAGTGGGGCACCTACGCCATCGACGACGAAGGGCATGTCGCGCAGCGCAACACGCTCATCGAGAACGGCGTGCTGACCGACTACATGTGGGACTTCCTGCGCGCCCGCAAGGAGGGCCGCGCCTCGTCGGGCAACGGGCGGCGCCAGACGTACCAACACCTGCCGATGGTGCGCATGACGAACACCTACGTGCTCGACGGCGCCGACGACCCGGAGGAGATCATCCGGCAGACGCCGTACGGCATCTACTGCGTGGCGCTGGGTGGCGGGTCGGTCAACACCGCGACGGGCGACTTCGTGTTCGGAATGACCGAGGCCTACCTGATCGAGAACGGCGAGGTCACCGATCCTGTGCGGGCGGCAAACCTCATCGGCAACGGGCCCGACGTGCTGCAGGCCGTCGACGCCGTTGGCAACGACTTCCTCACGTGGACGGGAACGTGCGGCAAGGACGGCCAGTCGGTGCCGGTGTCCGCCGGCCAACCCACCCTGCGCGTCGCGAGCATGACCGTCGGGGGCACCGCGGCATGACCGAGCTGCTCGACTTGGCTGAGCGGGTGGCGGGGTGGACGCGTGAGGGGGAGCAGGTCGAGGCGTACGTCGCTCGCACCCACGACACCAGCGTGCGCGTGTACGACGGCGACGTAGAGTCGCTGTCCTCCGCGCAGACCGAAGGCATAGGGGTTCGCGTCATCGCCGGGCAGCGGCAGGGCTTCGCGTACGCCGGCTCGCTCGACGAGACGTCGCTGCGCGAGACCCTCGATGACGCCCGCGACAACGCGGGCTTCGGCACGGTCGACGAGTTCCTGGGCCTGCCCGCTCCCGACGGGGTACCGGCGGCCGAGCTCGACCTCTTCCGCGTGGAGTTGGCGGCGTTTCCCACCGACCGGAAGGTGCAGCTCGCGATCGAGCTCGACCGCGTCGTGCGCGCCGCCGACCCCCGCATCCGAGGGGTCGAGACCGCGGAGTACGGCGACGCATCGATCGAGGCGGCGATCGCGTCCAGCACGGGCGTCCGCGCACACGCCCGACGCACCACGTGCTCGCTCTACGCGTACGCCATCGCAGGAGAAGGCGCGGACACCCAGACGGGTTTCGGCTGGTCGATCGGCCGCGCGCCCGACGACCTCGACGTGAGCCGCGCCGCGTCCATGGCGGCCGAACGGGCCACCCGCCTGCTCGGCGCCACCAAGCCGGCGTCGCGGCGAGTCACCGCGGTGCTCGACCCGATGGTCACGGCGTCGTTCCTCGGTGTCCTGTCGGGCGCGCTGTCGGGCGAATCGGTGCTCAAGGGCCGCTCCATGTTCGCCGGACGCGAAGGCGAGCAGGTCGCCGTGGTGGGGCTCACCCTCACCGACGACCCGACCAATCCCGAGGCACGGGGCGCCAGCTGCTACGACGCCGAGGGCCTGGCCACCCGGCGCAACGTCCTCATCGAGAACGGCGTGTTGCAGGGTTTCGTGCAGAACGCCTACACGGCCCGGCGTGCGGGCGCGGCGTCGACCGGCTCGGCGGTGCGCGGGGGCTTCAAGACCACACCGGGCGTCGGCACCCGGGCGCTCGCGCTCGTGCCCGGCACGCGCACCCAACAGGAGCTCCTCTCCGACATCGGAGACGGCTTGCTCGTGCTCTCGGTGCAGGGTCTGCACTCCGGCGCCAACCCGGTGAGCGGCGACTTCTCCGTGGGTTGCGAAGGACTCGTGGTGCGTGACGGTGTCGCCGCCGAGCCGGTGCGCGAGGCGACGATCGCGTCGACGCTCCAGCGCATGCTGCACGACGTCGTCGGGGTGGGGTCCGATCTCGAGTGGCTGCCGGGTGGCGCGGCGGGGTTGAGCCTCGCGATCCGCGACGTCACGCTCAGCGGCGCCTGAGGTCAGTAATCGGCGTCGGCGCCGCGCAACGGACGCCCGTAGACGGCGCTCGCGTGCATACCGATCCGCAGGACGCCGAACGCCAGCACCCAACCGGGCCAGAAGTACCCCGCACCGGTGAGCAGCCAGATTGCCAGGCAGACGACGACGATCGTCCCGACCCGGCTGGCGTGGCGCATCACGCCGCGCTCCCGTCGTGCCTGCGCCTCGTTGGCGTCGACGTCGGTCTCGTCGAACTCTGAGAAGTCCCGTCGAGCGCGACCGCACATCACCACCGCAGTCTGCGCTCGGGCTCGACGGCTGACAACGCGTCGATGTTGTGAACTTGGTCACATTTCGAAGCCGGTACCCTTGCGCGTCGTGCCCGCGGCAGCCGACACCCATCCGCACCTGGCCGCGCCGCGCCGTCCCGGACAGGTGCGGGTCGACTTCCACCTGCACACGATGTGGTCCGGCGACGCCACCACGACGCCCGACGAGCTCGACGAGGCCGTCCGCGCGGCCGAGATCGACGTGCTGTGCATCACCGATCACGGCACGGTGAACGGCGCGCGCGAGCTCGCGCAGACGAACAAGCTGCCGTGTCGCGTGATCGTGGGCCAGGAGCTGCGCACATGGGCGGGTGAGGTGATCGGCCTGTTCCTCTCGGAGCGTCTCCCGTATGGCTTGAAGCCCGACGAGACCGTCGAGCGCATCCGTGCGCAGGGCGGGCTGGTGTACATCCCGCACCCCTTCGACCCCACCCGCCACTGCCTGCGCGCGAGCGTGCTCGACGACCTCGTCGCGGCGCGGGCGGTCGACGCGATCGAGGTGTTCAACGCCAAGACGTCGTTGTCGCACCTCAACGAGCAGGCCCGCGCCTACGCCGAGGCGCACGACCTGCCCGGCGGCGCGGGCAGCGACGCCCACGAACCGTCGGCGGTGGGCGCGGCCTACCTCGAGATGCCCGACTTCGACGGTCCGGCGGATTTCCTCGATGCCATGCGCGGCGGAGCGGTCGTCGGCCATCAGTACGACCGCGCGCGCGAATGGCGGCCGCGCATCGTCCCCTCGACCAAAGGCATCTGACATGTTCGCGGTGGCCGCCCCGCAGATCCCGGTCGCGCACGCGATCGTGCTCGGCCTCACTCAGGGTCTGTCGGAGTTCCTCCCGATCTCCTCGAGCGGGCACCTGATCCTCGTGCCCTGGCTCTTCGCGTGGCACGAGCTCGACGCGTTCCCCGAGCTGAAGAAGACCTTCGACGTGGCGCTTCACCTCGGGACGCTGTTCGCCGTGCTCGTGTACTTCTGGGGTGACCTCAAGGCGTTCGTCCCGGCCGGCCTGCGCGCCATCGCGCGCCGCGGAGCCGTGAGCCACGAGGAGCGGCTCCCTTTCCTGCTCGTGGTGTCGGCGCTGCCCGGCTTCGTGCTCGGTGCGCTGCTCGACTCGTTCATCGAGAAGAGCCTGAGCCAGCCGTGGCTGGTGGCGGTGATGCTGATCATCTTCGGCGTCGTGCTCCTCATCGCGGACCGCGCCGCGACGAACAGGGAGGAGGGGGACTTCCACCTGAGCGAGGCGTCGCTCATGGGGCTCGGGCAGGCGGCGGCGCTGCAGCCGGGTGTCTCGCGTTCGGGGGCGACGATGACCGTGGGGCGCCTGCTCGGCTTCGATCGCGATGCAGCCGCGCGCATCTCGTTCCTCATGAGCCTGCCCGTCACCGCGGGAGCGCTCGTCTACAAGGGCGCCAAGTTGATGGCCGACGGCGGGCTGCCCCACGGCACCGGCCCGGCGTTCTTCTGGGGTGTGGTGACCTCCGCGATCACCGGGCTGGTGGCCATCCACTTCCTGCTCAGGCTGTTGCGTACCCGCTCGTTCGCGCCCTTCGTCGTGTACCGGTTGATGGCGGGGGCGGCGGTGCTCCTGCTCATCGTGACGGGTTTTCGACCGGCGACCTGACGGCCAGCGTCACCGCGCCACGCGCGATCGCATCGGCCACCCCGCTCGTCTCGTCGATGGAGAGCGCGACGGTGACCGCGTCGGCGCCGACCGCGAGCACGGTCGCCCCCTCGGCGACCGCGAACGTCTTCTCACCCTCGAGCGTGGCCAGCACGTCGACCGCGTCGCCGGCGCGCACCGCGGGGGCGGCGGCGCCGACCGGGACGGCCATCGCCCGCCGGCCCGGCGTGAGATGAGCGCCGAGGCCGTGGACACCCGCGGGCGCCAGGTGCGACTCGAGCACGGCCTCTCCCGCGAAGAGCGCCACCACTACCGTGCGGCCCACCACGGCACCGGCAGAGGTGGCCGCGCCCGCCGGGACGAAGGTGGTCGGCACCTCCCGCACTACGACGTCGTCGCCCGTGAGCACGTGGCCGACCCCGACCTCATCGACGGCGACGGCGACCGGACGACGCGTGCCGAACCGGGCGCGGAGGGTCTCCGTCGCGTCGACGAGACGGAACACGAACAGCGCGGTGGCCGCGGCCAGCACGATGACAGCGAGCCAGTAGGCAACCGGCGAACGAGTGACGCGGCGCAGGCGCATCGGGCGCTCCTCCCACGAAGGGACATCGCGGGGAAGCGATGGGGTGAGCTTACGTCAGTCCGCGAAGGATCCGGGGTCGAGCGCGCCGACGCCGCACGCACAGGCGCGCTCCGTGGGGACCGCGGGGATGGCGCGCATGAGCAGGCTGCGCACCTTGTCGACGTTGTCGTTCATCACCCGCAGGACGGTGTCCATGTCGACCGCGGCGACATTGTCGTCGTCCTCGACGCCGGCGTCGTAGTCCGTCACCAGGCTGATGTTGGCGAAGCAGATACCGAGCTCACGCGCGAGCGCCGCCTCGGGGTACTGCGTCATGTTGATCACGTCCCAGCCCGCCGACTGGAACCAGCGTGACTCGGCTCGGGTGGAGAAGCGGGGCCCCTGGATGACGACGACCGTGCCACCGTCGTGGGCGGTGATGCCCTCAGCGCGTGCGGCATCGACCACGACGGAGCGCAGCTCGGAGCAGTAGGGGTCGGCGAAGGAGATGGAGTTCACGAGCGGGCCGTCGAAGAACGTCGCCTCGCGACCGGCTGTGCGGTCGACCAGCTGGTCGCAGACGACGAACTCACCGGGGTGCACGTCGCGGCGCAGGGACCCGACCGCGCACGGGCTCAGCAGACGGCGCACGCCGAGCCGGCGCATGGCCCACACGTTGGCGCGGTAGTTGACGCGGTGGGCTGGCGTCTCGTGGTGCGGCCCGTGGCGAGCCAGGAACGCGACCTGTACGTCGTCGATCGAACCGGCGTGCAACAGCGCCGACGGAGGCCCGAAGGGTGTTTGAACGGCCACCTCGACGGGGTCGTCGAGGAAGCGGTAGAAGCCCGATCCGCCGAACACGCCCACGTCGGCCTGAGGCAGTGTCACCTGATCGCGACTGTCACTCGAGGTGGGTCAGTGCACGAGGGACTGGTCGAGCCGCCGGACGCGACGGCACATCTCCAGCAGGATCTTGCGGCCGATGGCGGGATACTCGAACAGGATTGCCTTGAAGTTGAAGCTGGCGATGGAAAGCGTGCGCAGCGGGGTGTCGGCGGTGACGGTCGCCGAACGCGGCTCGCCGTCGATCAGCGAGATCTCACCGAAGTAGCCCCCCGGCCCCAGGGTGGCGAGCGCCCGGTTGAGCTCGCCGACGGTGACCGTGGCCTTGCCCTCGACGATGAGGTAGAAGCGGCCGGCGGCGGCGCCCTCCGCGGCGACGACGGCGCCCGCGGGGAACGACTGCTCGCGGCTCATGGCGTGGACGGCGTCGAGCTCCTTGCGCGTCAGCCCCTGGAACAGGTCGACCGATGCCAGCAGATCGAGCTCGGGACGCGCCCTCGGCATCAGGCCGACTTCGCCTCGGACTTCGCTTCTTTCTTGCTCGTCCCCTGCTTGTCCCCGCTCTTGGAGTCCCCGCTCTTCGAGTCGGTGCCCTTGGAGTCGGACGACTCGGACGAGGCGGATTTCGCCTCCGACTTGTCGTGTCCGTCGCCCTTCGCAGCCTTCGTCGACGAACGGCTGTCGTTGCGGTAGAAGCCACTTCCCTTGAAGCTGATCCCCACGGGGCTGAAGACCTTGCGCAGCTGGCCGCCGCATGCGGGGCACTCCTCGAGCGGCTCGTCGCGGAACGACTGGACGACCTCGAGATGCTCGCCGCACGACTTGCAGGCATATTCGTAGGTGGGCATGCCGTCTTTCCTGTTGGCTTCCACTGTTGGCACTCGAACAGGGTGAGTGCCAGTGTACCGGGAGCGGGGCGTTCCGTACCATGGGGCCGTGGTCGTGCTCGCACCGCTGATCGACCTACCGGGCACCTCTCCGAGGCTCACACCCGTCGATCTCAAGGGCGTCACCGTCCCGGTCGACAGGATGCACACCGCCGCGGCCGACGGGGCGGCGCGCCGGACGGCAGGCGACGGCCGACATCGGAGAGAGACTGCCGAACCGGGGCGACCGGTGGTGGTCACCACGGCAGGAGGCGACCTATGAGGCAAGTCGTGCGCAAGGCGGTGATACCGGCAGCCGGGCTCGGCACCCGGTTCCTGCCCGCGACCAAGGCGCAGCCCAAGGAGATGCTGCCCGTCGTCGACAAGCCGGCCATCCAGTACGTCGTGGAGGAAGCCGTGCGCGCCGGCATCCGCGACATCCTCGTCATCACCGGACGCGACAAGCGGTCGCTCGAGGACCACTTCGACCGCTCCTTCGAGCTCGAGTTCTACCTCGACGCCCGCGGCAAGCACGACCAGCTGAAGGAAATGCGCGCCATCGCCGAGATGGCCGACCTCCACTACGTGCGCCAAGGTGAGCCGCTCGGGCTGGGCCACGCGGTCTCCGTCGCGCGCCAGCACGTCGGCGACGAGCCGTTCGTCGTGATGCTCGGCGACGACATCATGATCGACGAATCGCGCGTGCTCTCCGAGATGCTGGGTGTGTACGAGCGCTATGGACGGTCGGTGGTGGCGCTCAAGGAGTTCCCGCGCGCCGAGATCTCGGCCTACGGGTGCGTCCGCCCCGAGGTGGTCGACGACGCGCTCGTCCGCATCCTCGGCGTGGTGGAGAAGCCCGCGCCCGAAGACGCGCCGTCGAACCTCGCCATCATGGGACGCTACGTCTTCACGCCCGAGATCTTCGACGCGCTCGAGCACGTGCAGCCGGGCGCCGGCGGCGAGATCCAGCTCACCGACGCGATGGCGGTGCTCCTCCAGGAGCAGACCATCTACGGGTTCCCCTTCGAGCACGGGCGCTACGACATCGGCAAGAAGATCGACTACCTGCGGGCGATGGTCGAGCTCTCCGTCGACCGCGAAGACCTCGGGCCGGAGTTCCGCGCCTTCCTGGCCGACTTCGTGCAACGCAAGAAGCTGATTTGAGGCTCCCGGGGCCGCCGGTGGGCCGTGTCCTTCAGGGTCCCTAGTGATCGCGCTCGACGACGCGCAGCGACGCGTCCTCGCCGAGTGCGCTCCGTTCCATCCCTCCGCGGTCGCGCTGGCAGACGCGCTCGGTTGCGTCACGTCCGTCGAGCTGCGCGCCGATGAGGACGTCCCGCCGTTCGCCAACACCGCGATGGACGGCTTCGCGGTGCGGGCTGCCGACGCGAAGGCAGGAGCGCGCCTGAAGGTCGTCGCCACGCTGCCCGCCGGGCGGGCGCCGGATCGCGCGGTCGGCGTGGGCGAGGCGGTGCGCATCATGACGGGCGCACCGATCCCCGAGGGGGCCGACGCCATCGTGATGGTGGAGGACACCCGGGTCGACGACGACGGGTTCGTCGCGATCGCACGCACCGCGCGCCCCGGTGACCACGTTCGTTCGGCGGGCGAGGACCTCGCCGCGGGCCAGGTCGCGTTCGAGCCCTTCACCGTGCTCGGGCCCGGCCACCTCGGCGTGTTGGCCAGCCTGGGCTACCGGCGCGTTCCGGTGTTCCGCCGGGCCCGTGTCGGTGTGCTGTCGACCGGCGACGAGCTGGTCGACGACGGCAGTGCCCTGCGGCCGGGTCAGATCCGCGACTCCAACCGGCCGACGCTTGTCGCGATGGTGCACGAGGCGGGCTGCGACGCCGTCGACCTCGGCGTCGTCGCCGACGACGAAGCCGCCATCACGGCGGTGCTCGAGAAGGGCCTCGCCGAGTGCGACGCGCTGGTCACGACCGGCGGCGTGAGCATGGGCGACTTCGACTACATCAAGGTGGTGCTCGACCGGCTGGGCGCCATGCAGTGGTGGCAGGTGGCGATCAAGCCGGCCAAGCCCCTGGCCTTCGGGATCGTCTCGGGCAAGCCGGTGTTCGGCCTGCCCGGCAACCCGGTGTCGTCGATGGTCTCCTTCGAGCTCTTCGCTCGACCCGCGCTCCGCCGGATGATGGGGCACACCGACCCGTTCCGGCCCACGGTCGAGGCGGTCGCGGACGAGGCGCTGCGCCGCCGGCCCGACGGCAAGGTGCATTTCGTGCGTGTGCTCGCGTCGACGGGTGACGACCGCCGATGGCACGTCCGCTCCTCCGGTGGCCAGGGCTCCAACCTCCTGCGGGCCATGGCCCTGGCCAACGCGCTGGCGGTGGTGCCCGACGGTGACGGCGTCGCGGAGGGCAGCGACGTCGAGCTGATCCTCCTGACGTAGCCTGGCGCCATGACCCCGGCTGCGCCGCTGATCGATCCCTTCGGGCGCACCGTGCGCGACCTGCGGGTGTCGGTCACCGATCGCTGCAACCTCCGTTGCCGCTACTGCATGCCGGCCGAGGGGATGAACTGGCTGCCACGCGACGACCTGCTCACCTTCGAGGAGATCACGCGCGTCGCCCGCATCTGCGTCGAGCACTTCGGGTTCGACGGCATCCGGCTCACGGGAGGCGAGCCCACGGTGAGAGCCCACCTGACGGTGCTGGTCGAGATGCTCGCAGCGCTCGGCGTCGACCTCGCCATGACCACGAACGGTGCGACGCTCCGGCTGCTCGCCGACGATCTCGTTCGGTCTGGGTTGCGGCGGGTGAACATCTCGTGCGACTCGTTGCGTCGCGAGCGCTTCGCCGAGATCACCCGGCGCGACGCGTTGGCTCAGGTGCTCGACGGCATCCAGGCGGCGCTCGACGCGGGGCTCGACCCGGTCAAGGTCAACTGCGTGCTCATGCGCGGGGTAAACGACGACGAGATCGTCGACTTTGCCGTGTTCGGTCGCGAGCGGGGCGTGGGCGTGCGCTTCATCGAGTTCATGCCGCTCGACGCCGACGGAGCCTGGGGGCCCGAGGTGGTCGTGCCCGCGGCCGAGGTGGTCGAGCGGATCGACGCCGTCTTCCCGGTCGAGCCGGTGCGCCGGGGCGCGGCACCTGCCTCCCGCTTCCGCTACCGGGACGGCCGGGGCGAGGTGGGCGTGATCGCCAGCGTCACCCAGCCCTTCTGCGGCTCGTGCGACCGGGTGCGGCTCACGGCCGAGGGTCAGTTCCGCAACTGCCTGTTCGCCGTGGCCGAGACCGACCTGCGGGCGCGATTGCGGAGCGGCGCCGGCGATGAAGAGGTGGCGTCCGCCATCGCCCGCGACGTCGCCGGCAAGTGGGCCGGGCACAGCATCGGTCAGGTGACGTTCATACGTCCGGCGCGCAGCATGAGCCAGATCGGCGGCTGACCCGAGAGCGCCGAAGACCTGGTCGGCGACGACCGGGGCCAGCGCGGCGACGCTGCTGGTCGCTTTAGACTTGTTCAATGCCGGATCGCGGTTTGACCCATCTCGACCCCCTGGGGCGTGCCCGTATGGTCGACGTCACGCCCAAGGAGGCCACCCACCGGCGGGCGCTCGCTCGGTGCAAGGTCTTCATGAAGCCGGAGACGGTGAACAAGGTCGCGAGCACCGAGATCACCAAGGGCGACGTGCTCCAGGTGGCGCGGGTAGCCGGCATCCAGGCCGCCAAGCAGACGCCGCACCTCATCCCGCTCTGTCATCCGCTCCTGGTGGGCTCGGTGTTCGTCGGGTTCACACTCGCCGACGACCACGTCGAGGTCGAGGCGACGGTCGAGACGGTCGACCGCACAGGCGTGGAGATGGAGGCGATGACCGCCTGCTCCATCGCCGCGCTCACCATCTACGACATGTGCAAGTCGACCGACCGGTCGATGGTGATCGGCGAACTGACGCTTTGGGAGAAGTCCGGCGGTCGGTCGGGCAGCTATCGGCGGGCCCTCGAACCCGGCGTCTGAACGAGATCTGCGCTCGCAATCTAACGCGAGCGCGTGCTAGATTTACCTAGCGCTTGGGTTGAGACCTCCCCCAACGCCGTAGTAAAAGGGAACCGCCGGGTCCCCACCCCATCCACCGCTACGTGGCTGGCCCGCGTTACGGTCCCCGAGTCGCAAAGGTAGGTCGAGGAGCTTTGACCGTGGTGTTGGTTGTCCTCGCCGTTGTGTGGGCCGTCGTTCTGATCCCGCCCTGGTTGCGAAGCCGGGCCGAGGGGCGACCGGGCGACTCGATCGGCGCCTTCCACCGCCAGCTCACCACCCTCGAGCGCACCGGCCCCGAGACCGCACCCCCCCGCACCCCGTCGGCGTCGAGCGCGCTCCCGGTCGCGCGCCCCCCGAGCGCGAGGGCGCGACTCCAGAAGCGCCGGCGCGACGTGATGCTCGTTCTCGGCGGAGCCATGGTCACCACGCTGATGCTGAGCTTCGTCCCGGGTCTCCGCACCATGCTGCTGCTGCACGCGGTCGTCGACGTGCTGTTCGTCGTCTACGTTGCCCTGCTCATCCGGCTCCGAGGTGTGACCGCCGAGCGCGAGATGAAGCTGCGCTTCCTCCCCGGCACCCGCGAGCAGGTCGAGCCGGTCCTCGCGCTGCGCCGCTCCGCCAACTGAGCCCCCGCCTGCCGGAGGGCTAACCTGAAGCTCCCGCCCGGGGGTGTAGCTCAGCTGGTAGAGCGCTACGTTCGCAACGTAGAAGTCGGCGGTTCGAGTCCGCTCACCTCCACCACGAAACCGCAGGTCAGATCACCTGCGCGTCGTCGTCCCGTTCAGTCATCGCCCTCCGTGAACGCGCCGTGAACGCGTGACCTCGCGGCCTCGGGTCGGAACAGTGCCTCAAGCGCCTGCGTCACCGACGCATCGACCGCGGGGAGCAGCGAGCCGTAGACGTCGGACGTGACCCGGATCGAGCCGTGGCCCATCCGCTGCTTGATCGCCTCGAAGTGGGTGTCGAGCGCGATCATCAACCCCACCGCGGTGTGGCGCAGCCCGTGGAAGGTGAGGCCGTCCAGGCCAGCCGCGTGCACTGTGGGGGCCCACATCCGTCGTCGGAAGTTCCCGGCGCGCACCGGACCGCCCTCGGGGGCGATGAACACGAGCGCGTCGGGGGTCTCGGCCGTCAGCCCTCGTCGCGCGAGGTGCTCGGACAGCAGCGCAACCAGGAAGGGGGGAATCGCGAGCGTCCGCTTGCTCGCGCGTGACTTCACGTCCGCCCGCTCGATAAGCACGCCCCTGACTTCGGCGGTCGTCTCGGCCACCTCGAGCGTCTCGCGCAGGAAGTTGACCCGCCCGACGCGCAGGCCCACCACCTCTGACCAGCGGAGGCTGAGCACCCCGGCGAGGTAGATCATCGGGCGGCACTCGACCGGCGTGGCATCCGCGAGGCGGACGAGGTCGTCGGCCGTCAGAAAGCGGATCTTGGGGCGCTCCTGCGTCGGCAGGCTCACCCCTTGACACGGGCTGCGTCCGATGCGGTCGGCGGTCACCGCGGCGCTGAGGATGGCCCGGAGCACGCCGTAGTTCGTGCGCACGGTGGCGGGGGCGAGGTTCCGCTTCATGCGGTTGACGACTTGCTGCACGTCACGCTTGGAGATTGCGTTCAGCGGCCGCCGGCCCAGGGCGGGCAGGAGGTGCCGGTCGGTGACCGACCGATCACGCGCGAGCGTCGTGGCGCGCTTGTTGGACGAGTCGAGGTACTCCTCGCACCACGCCGCGAACGTGATCTTGCCCCGATTGGGATCAACGAACGTCCCGTGCAGCTTGTCGGCCTCGATCGTCACCTTGCGCGCCCGCGCCGCGGTCAGAGTGCGGTGCGATTCCGAGCGGGCGTTGCCGTCCGCGTCGCCCCGATCAGGCCTCCCGTGATGCGCCTCACGGTCCTAGCGTTGCAGCATTCGACTGAAGGTGCCCGTTCTGGTGCGCGCGGCCAAGGCGACGGGCCGGTGCCCCCAAGCCCGACTGGCGTATCCTCCCTACTGCCCAAGGGGTTGAGCGGGTTAGACGCTTCCCCTATCTCAGCCGAGCGTTCTCGCCGAGAAGTCTGTGCCGATGGGTCGCTAGAACGCGGCGTTCGTGGTCGGCGCGTCGGTTGCAGCGGTCGTGCTGGCCGCCTTGTCGTCGCCACCGCATCCGGCCATCACGAGGAGCAACGCCAGAACAACGGGGACTTTCCGCACGGACTCGTCTTAGCTGGCAGCACTCCACGAAGGCAAGGAGCGAGCTCTTGTCCTCCCCGGGGCGTCGAGGACGGCCGCTGGAAGATGGGTCGAGCGACCTTCTGCGCGCTGTTGGCGCGAGTAGGCATCCCCTGCCCTCCCGCCTAGGGCTGGTTGCGTCCAGTCCCGAGCGGCGGTACGGGAGCGTTAGCGTGGGAAGCGAGGGGCCGCAGTCCCTCGGACCTACTCCTGCCCGCACGTGTGATCTGGACGGTTGGGAGTGCGAGTGCCAACAACGCGACCGGCGACATCGCGGATGCGGCAGTCGAAGCCGAGCACGAAGCGCCAGCCGCTTCCCCGTCGAGGCACGCGATCCACGTCGCAGCGATCACGCCCCGGCTCGCCTTGGTCTTCGAGCAGCACCTCGCGCCCATCGACCTCGACGACGACAGCCCCAGTCAGGCAGAGCATCACCTTGCGCGGCTGATTGGCGTCTTGAAACCGGAACGCTACGGCGCCACCGCCCGCGCCCAGGATCGCGGCGACCACCAGAGTGAGGGCAGCCTTACGCACGACCGACATACTGCCCAATGAGAGCGGGCCGAGCGGCAGTTAGGTACTCAGGCAAACTGACGCTGTGCTCG
>VAWU01000034.1 GCA_005888325.1 Actinomycetota bacterium | reverse complement strand
CGACCGCGCCCGACACGACCGCAGTGGACTGCGAGGTCCCGGTGCCCCGGAAGAATCGGTGCTCCGCGTCGCCGGCGACGAGGCCCTCGGGGTGATGGCTGTCGATGTAGGAGCCCGGGTCGCGGAGGCTGACGATCGAGCGGCCCGGCGCCACCAGGTCGGCGTGACGGATCGCGTTCCCGCGGTTGGACAGAGAGGCGACCACGTCGTCGGCCGTCGTCTGGGTTCCCTGATGGTCCGACGCCCCCACCGCGATCACGTACGGGTCGACGGCCGGGCTCGTGAGCTGCGCCGCTTCGAGGCCGTCGTTGCCGGCGGAGGCCACGACCACGACCCCGTGGAACCAGGCCGACTCGACCGCGTGGGCCAAGGGGTCGAGCACGTAACTCGGCGCCGCGTCGGTGCTGTACGACAGGTTCAGCACGCGGATGTTCAGCCCGTTGTCGTGCCTGTGCTGCACCACCCAGTCGATCGCCTCGATGACCTGGGAGACGTCGGTGGCGCCATCGGCAGAAGCCACCTTCACGCTCACGAGCCGCGCGTCCGGCGCGATGCCCGTGAAGCGCCCGGCGCCGGAAGCGCTGTCGCGCCCGGCGATGATGCCCGCCAGATGGGTGCCGTGACCGAACGTGTCGACGCCGGGCCGGGCGACATCGCCGGGCTCGGATGAGAGGTCGGGCCCGTTGACGACCTTGTCGGAGCCCTCGAGCCCTTCGACGGGAGCGACGCCGGAGTCGATGAGGGCGACGTCGACGCCCTTGCCCGTCACCCCTTCGTCCCACGCCTCGGCTGCCCCGATCGCCTTCGCCACATTGCGGAGGGACCCCAGATCGCTGTCCGCCGTCCACGCGTCGGTCTGCAGCCGGAGGGATGCGTCGCGGGTGACCGACACGACACCCGGTGCCGCCGACAGCTCGGGCACCCGGTTGGTCGGGACCTGCGCCGAGAAGCCGTCGATGATGCCGAGGTGGCGACCGACGTGACCGCCGAGCGTCTCGACCGCGGCCTCCGCGGCCTGTCCGGCGCCGGCGACCTGTCGCACGATGACGTCGACCGGCGGGCCGGCCGGCGACGCGCTCGCACGCGCGGGCACGACTGCGGCGGAGCTACCTGCGAGCGTGAGCGCGAATGCGGCACATGCGGCTCTGCCGCGTCGTGCCAAGCTGCTTCGAAAGACCATCTGGCGTCGTCCGTCTCTCCGGGGGGTTGGCTGCTTTCCGTGAGAGTACGGCCACGCTGTGTGACGACAAATAGGTCATATCTGCCATTTTCGCCAAGCTGACCGGGCTAGTCACCGGATGCGAAGTTACGCCCAGAGCCGGCCGCGTCGCGCAGCGCGCGTAGTCCGGAATGACCACGGCAATACCACCCTGCGGACCTATTTACCTGCACCTCCGCCTTCGGCATCCTCTGCCCAGCGGCACGAAACGAAGGAGGGGCCGGTTTGAGGGAGTACCTGCGTGCGGCGGAGGCGGCGGCGCTGCTCCACGTCTCCCCCAAGACGATCAGCCGGTGGGCCAAGGAGGGACGGGTGGCGCACGTCATCACCCTGGGAGGCCACCGTCGATTCCCGCGGGGTGAGATCGAAGCCCTGGCCCAGCGCCAGATGGGCAAGTGATCGAGGTACGCACCTCGCGCTGATGGTCGAGGCATCCTGGTCGCGGTCGGCCGACAGGACACCTCGAGACAGAGACCGGGACAGTTGAGCGAGACGGATCCGACGCTCGCGCGCGCAGACGCGGCGACCGCAGTCCCTTCGGTCGTGCCCGCCCACGCGCGCAAGGGCGTCTCCGGCAGCGACTTCCGGTGGTTCTGGACCGCGTACGCGGTCTCCACCTTCGGCGACCAGATCACCCTGGTGGCGCTGCCTCTCGCGGTCTTCGCCCGCACGGAGAGCGCACTGTCGGTTGGCATCGCCGCTTCGATGCAGTCGTTGACCGCAGTGGCGCTCGGCCTCGTGGCCGGCGCCTACGCGGACCGGTTGCGACACCGGCCGATCCTCATCGCGACCGATCTGCTCCGCGGCGCGCTCCTCGGCGCGGTCGCGGTCGCGGTGATGCAGTCAGACAGCTACTCGGTGCTCATGCTCTACGCCGCCGCGTTCGTCATGGGCGCGCTGCGCGTGCTGCACGACGCAGCCGCGGGCGCGGCGTTGCCCCGCGTGGTGAGCGGCACGGACCTGTTGAGCGCCAACGGTCGGCTCAGCGGATCCGAGTCCGCGGGGAACATCGGCGGGCCGGCGCTCGCCGGCGCGCTCGTCGCGCTCGGAGGCGCGGGTCTTGCCCTGGCGGCGGACGCGCTGTCGTTCCTGCTCTCGGGGATCTCGGTCAGCGCGGTGCGTCCCCTGCGCGACAAACGATCGCACGACCGCGCCCCGGTCGCTCGACGTGGCTCGATTCGCGACGACGTGATCGAGGGCCTGCGGGTGGTGTGGGCCGACCGCCCGTTCATGCACGGCCTCGTGCTGGTGGCGGCGATGAACGTCGTGGCCGTCGCGGTAGAGGCGCAGTTCATCCCGTACGCCGAGGAGCTCCTGCACCTCAAGTCGGGTGCGATCGGGGTGTACTTCGCCGTGGGGGGGGCAGCCGGCTTGATCACCGCGATCGTCCTCAGTCGCAGGCAGGAGGCCCGGGGCGACGTGGTGCTGGCGGGCGTCGGCTTCTTCGCCGCTGGCGTCATGGTGGCCGGGCTCGTGCCGTCGCTCCTGAGCGCGGGCGTGGCCTACGTCGCGGCGGGCGTGGGCAGCGTGATGGTGATCACCCACTTCACCGCCCTGCGCCAGCGCCGGTTCCCGGTGCGACTGCTCGGCCGGGTGGGGATGGCGGCGCGCACCGTCCTCTTCGGGATCCTCCCGTTGGCGCACCTCGGCGGCGGCTGGCTGGCGGGGGCCGCCGGACCGAGGGTCCTCTTCATCGTGGCCGCGAGCATCGGGTTGATCGCCACCGCGTGGGGCGCGGTGGGAGACGTGATCGACCTCACGGGTTGACGAGTCGGGACGACGGGGACCGTCGCTGACGATCGTGGTAGTCAAGGGCTGCCGAGATCGTTCAGAGAGCGGAGGGGTAGCAGTGCTGAAGGGTCTTGCCCACACCGCCGTGTGCGTCGCGGATGTCGACGCTGCGGTTCGCTGGTACGAAGCGGTGCTGGGCCTCACTGTCATCTGGCCCGCGACGCTCATGGACGGCGAGGACATCCAACGCGACATGGGCGAGCTCATCGCCCCGCCGGTCGCCTTGAGGGCTGCGATCCTCGGTGTGGGCGAGAGCTCCGACCGCGTGCTCGAGGTGATCGAGTACCCGAACGTCGAAGCACCACGTTCACGCGTGGACACCTCGGTCACCGACCACGGCTTCACCCACGTCGGACTCATCTGCGACGACATCGCGGCCACGCGGGCCGACCTCGAGGCGAAGGGCGTCGAGTTCCTCACCCGCGGCATCGCCGAGGTCGCGGGCCTGCGCACCACGTGGTTCCGCGACCCTTGGCGCAACGTGTTCATCCTCATGGAGAAGCGCGCGCCGGCCCAGCCCTATTACCGCCAGCTCTAACCCGCGATCCTGGCCGCGCCCTCGGTCGCCTCAGCGTTCCAGGCGTGCGGAGGTGTCGTTCGAGCAACACCATGCCATGGCGGAGACGAGACGGCTTCACCTTCGTCCAGCTGTGCAGCACGACGGTGAGCAGGTCGAGGGTCTCGTACAGCGCCACCCGCGCGCGCGACACCGGGCGATGCGACTCGTACCGGGCGAGAAAGGCATCGCAGAGCGCGTCGACCTCGTCGGCGCGCGCGTGGAGAGCTTCGTCGCGGCTCGCCCGCTCGACGTCGTCGGTGAGCTCGCCGAGGGCGATGTCGCGGACGGTCGCGCGGAACATGGCGACGTCGAGCGCGGGCTCCGCGTGACAGAACCCGTCGAAGTCGATGACCGACGCATCCGCTCCGCACAGAAGCACCTGGGCGGGGCGGAAGCTGCGGTGCGCGGGGCCGACAGGATCGGCCGGGCACGCGGCGGCCCGCGCCGCCAACTCGGCGAGGAGCGGCTCCACCGTCGGAGGAAGCGCGGGGATGGCGTTCCCGAGGCGTCCCAGCGCCTGTCGCACGTCGGCGAGCTCGTCCTCCCAGGTGACGGTGACCTCGGCCGCCGCACCGCAACCGTGCAGTACCGCCAACCCGTGGGCGGCCTGCGCGACCGCGGTGTCGAGTCGGGCGCGGGCCGCGGCTGCGTGCGTGCGCCAGGCCTCGACGATCAGCTGCTTGAGCGTCTGCTCCTCGCGCACCGGGCCCTGGATGAGCACGTTGAGCTCGGGCAGGAACGCGAGCGGCTCGGCGACGTGCACGGGATCGCCCCGGGAGAGCGGACTGTCCCACACCGCGCGCATACCGCCCCAGGCCACCCGGCCCTTGTCGCCGTGGTACGTCTTGGCCACCACCAGGTCGGGCCCGCGCGACGAGCCCTCGACGCAGTCGAACCCGAGGCGGTACAGCACGGTGCAGCGGCTGCCGGGCGAGTAGCGCGCCACGCGGGGCTCGCAGGTCGCGATGCGCAGGTCGCGGTGCCGCGGGGACTGCTCGGCGATGGCCGCCTCCAGCAGCGCGCGCGACCGCTCCGGGTCGACGAGCACGGCGAGCGCCGGGAGGTCGTCGTCGGGGGGCTCGACCTCGACGGGCATGCCGAGCCGCGACAGCCAGCAGCGCCAGCCGGCCGCGCCGAGCGGCACGGACGGAGGTCGGGCGTCGGGCTGTACATGCCCCGGAGGCACCAGCGTGCCGAGCAAGCGCAGCGTCCGCTCGCCGCCGTCGGGATCGGTGAGCGTCACGCGGTACCGGATCGTCCACCGGTCCTCCTTGAGCCGGGCCTGTCCCGAATCGACGGCGGTGACCCGGAGCCGCCCCTCGCGGAGCTCGGGCACCGATGCGACGAGGGCATTCGCGACCCGAACCGGGTCGGCGGCGGCGACCAACCAGTCGGGCAGCTCCCGCAGCGGGCCGAGCACGTCGACGACCGTCAGCTGGTCAACCCCCGACACCGTCGACATCCCCCACGTCGGGAACGCTACGCAGCCGTCCTCAGCTTGGGAAACCCGACCGTGGTCGCGGTCGTCGACCCGGTTTCTACCGCGTGAAGATGCGGACCGGGCCGTTGGAGGCGTGCGACAGCTGTCGGGCGATCGTGCGCGCCAACCGGCTGGTGGCGCGGGCCGTGTCGGTTCCCTGGGGGGGCGGCGTGGCCGCGAGCGCGCCGAGCGACACCATCACGGCGACGACGACCGCGCCCGCCCGTTGCCGTCCCCAGCTGAATCCCTGTGCGTGCGTCAATGCTCTCCCGCCGTCCTGGTGTCGGCCGCTCTCAGTGACTGTTTCGGTCACTCAGTGTGTAGACCGTATGGCCCACCGTGGCTATTTCCGGTGGACGAGCGGGCTAGTTCGCCGGCGCGGAGGTTCACTCGACATCGGGCCACGCGCGGACGACACTTGCTGGTCGCAGCAGGCGAGCGAGGGGAGCGTGGCGTGTACTCGTGCATCGTCGTCGGCACGGACGGATCGGACACGGCCGCCGAGGCGGTCCGCCACGCCGCGGAGCTCGCCCGGATCCACGGCGCCCGGCTCCACGTGGTGAGCGCGTACAGCGCGACGCTGAGCTCCAAGCTCCAAGCCGAGCGCGAGCTGCTTCCCGAGGAGGAGCGGTGGATGGTGAGCCCCGGCGAGCAGGCCGAGCGCGTCCTGGTCGAGGCGGCGAAGACGATCGAGGCGACGACCGGCGTCTCGGTCGAGACCCACGCCCTCCCCGGTGACCCGGCCGAGGTCATCATCCAGCTGGCCGAGACGCTCGGGGCGGAGCTGGTCGTCGTCGGCAACAAAGGAATGTCCGGCATCACCCGGTTCTTGCTCGGCAGCGTTCCCAGCAAGGTCGCGCACCACGCGTCCTGCAGCGTGCTGATCGTCCGCACGACCTGACCACGAGCAGGGGCGACAGGCGCCGCTCCGCGCGTCCGCCGGGTGCGCTTGTGAACAAACCGAACACGAAGTGTAGTATTCGCGGCGCTGGGGGTCAGCGGACAGGGGGGGTCCTGATGCTGCGAGGCGGACGGGCGCGGCAGCGCCGGCGGTCAGTCGCGATCGGCGTGATCGTCTGTGGGATGACGTTCTTCGGCTCGGCGTTCCAGGACGCCCCGGCCCAGACGTCAGACGGCTACCTCGGCCAGGTGACAAGTGCGGCGACGACCGACCCCGTCATCGGCGTGGCAGGTGACATCTCCTGCCCCCCTGCGTACAGCGCGTCGGCCACGAGGTGTCAGCAGCTGGCCACCTCCGACCTCCTGCTCGGCATGAACCCCGACGCGGTGTTGACGCTCGGGGACAACCAGTACGAGACCGGCACGCTCAGCGAGTTCCAGCAGGTCTACAGCCCGACGTGGGGTCGCCTGCTCGACCGCACGTTCCCGGTGCCGGGAAACCACGAATACGACACGCCGGGTGCGAGCGGGTACTTCTCCTACTTCGGCGCCCGGGCGGGTGACCCGGCGAAGGGCTACTACTCGTTCGACGCCGGGGCCTGGCACGTGATCGCGCTGAACTCCGAGTGCAGCTCCGTGGGCGGGTGCCAGCCGGGCTCGCCCCAGGAGACCTGGCTCCGGGCGGACCTGGCCGCGCATCCCGCCGCTTGCACCCTCGCCTACTGGCACAAGCCGCGGTTCTCTTCGGGTGGGCGCCACCCGTCCAGCGCCGCCTTCCAGCCTCTGTGGCAGGCGCTGTACGACGCGCACGCCGACGTCGTGCTGTCGGGGCACGCCCACGACTACGAGCGCTTCGCGCCGCAGGCACCAGACGGCGCGGCCGACGACGTCAGAGGCATCCGTCAGTTCGTCGTGGGAACCGGCGGCCGCAACCTCCAGATCCTCGGCGCGTTGCAGCCGAACTCGGAGGTGCTCCAGAACACCAGCTTCGGCGTGTTGAAGCTGGTCCTGCACCCGACGAGCTACGACTGGCAGTTCCTCCCGACGCCAGGGGGCACGTTCACCGACAGTGGCTCGCGCGCGTGCGGCGGCCAGGACATCGAACCGCCCACCGCGCCCACGGGCCTCACGGCGACCGCGACGAACAGCGCCCAGGTCGACCTGGCGTGGGGCAGGAGCACCGACAACGTCGGCGTGACGGGTTACCGGGTCTACCGGGACCACGCTCAGGTAGGCACGACGGGCGGCAGCCAGACGGCCTACGTCGACACCACCGCGGCCCCCGCGACGACCTACATCTATGAGGTGACGGCGATCGACGCCGCCGGCCGCGAGTCACCGCGCTCGAACGCGGTCACAGTCACCACGCCCGACGCGCCGGCCGCTCTCACCCATGTCTTCGCGGCCACCGACGACGCCTTCGTCGAGCAGGGTGCCCCGAACACGAACCTCGGCACCAGCGACAGGCTCATCGTCGACGCCAGCCCCGTCGACAACCTCTTGCTCCGGTTCGACGTCGCCACCGCGAACTGCGACATCACGAGCGCCAAGCTGCGCCTGACCGTGGGCCCGAGCCTCGGCGACGGCTCCCCCAAGGGCGGTGCCTTCTCCACCACCGTCACGTCCGCGTGGAGCGAGTCGACGGTGACTTGGGCCAATGCGCCGCCCGCGAACCCGACGGTCGTCGGGTCCCTGGCGACGGTGAGCCCGGGCTCGACCTACGAGGTCAACCTGTCGTCGGTGGTCACCGCCGACGGACCGGTGAGCCTGCGCGCCGCGACCACGTCGTCGAGCGCGGCGCGCTACGTCTCCCGCGAGGGCTCCGTCACGCTCGGCCCTCAGCTGGCGGTCACCTGCCGGGGGGACGTCCAGCCGCCGACCGCGCCCGGCCACCTGAATGCGACGGCGCCGAGCAGCAATCGGGTCGACCTGGCGTGGGACGCGAGCACCGACGACGTCGGGGTGACGGGTTACCGCGTCTACCGGAACAACGTGTTCGTGGCCACCACCGGCGGCACTCAGACGAGTTACGCGGACACCGGGGTGGCCGCGGCGACGACCTACACCTATGAGGTGTCGGCGTCCGACGCGGCGGGCCACGAATCACCTCGCTCGGCCGCGGTGACCGTCACGACACCGACGAGGCCGCCCCTGGTCTTCGCACCCACCGACGACTCCTATGTCGAGCAGACCGCACCGAGCACCAACTTCGGCTCCGCGGGCAGCCTCGTCATCGACGCCAGCCCGGCGGACAACCTCCTGCTGCGATTCGACGTCGCGACCTCGGGCTGCCACATCACCGGCGCCAAGCTGCGCCTGACGGTGGGAGCGGGGGCCAGCGACGGAACGCTCAAGGGCGGCGCCTTCTCGACCACGGTCACGAGCAGTTGGAGCGAGTCGACGGTGACGTGGGCCAACGCGCCTGCGGCCAACGCGGCCGTCATCGCCTCTCTGGGTGCGGTGAACCCGGGTCAGACCTATGAGGTCGACGTCTCCTCGGTCGTGACCGCGGACGGCCCGGTGAGCCTGCGCGCCACCACCGGGTCGACGGGCGCCGGGCGCTACGTCTCCAAGGAGGGCTCTGCCACGCTCGGGCCCCGACTGGTGGTCAACTGCGCGTAGGGCCGTCGGGACGGGTCGTACGGCCGGCGGCTCAGTCCGCGGTGGTTGTCAACGCGCGCTGAAGGCCGGCGACGTCGACCCCGAGCGCGACGAGGAGTTGCGTCGCCGTCGCGTGCTCGTCGTCGAGGACGGAAACCAGGAGCACGGACGGGCTCACGAGCGTTCGGGGGCTCGAACGGGCGGACGCCCGCTCGAGCGCCTGCTTGACGCGCGGCATCACGCCGAGGCCGTCACCCGTGAGCATCGGGAAGCAGCGCGGGCTCCGCCGCCGTCTCCGGCGGGTCCGGACTGCAACTCGATCCAGCGCCGCGGGCCCGAACGTGGCCTCCGCCCGGCGGCGGACCTCCGCGAGGTCGATGCCGAGCGTGGCGAGGAGCGCCTCGTCGGAGGCGCGCCCGGGGTCGCCCACCTGCCGAGCGAGCTCGCCGCGCACGGTGTCGCTCTCCGGCAACCGCGCGGCGGCGCCGGGCGGGAGGACGGACGCGTGTGACGCGAACGCGATCAGCAGGTGTTCGGTGCCCAGATAGCCGCCGCGCTGGCGATGGGCTTCGGCGAGCGCCTCGACAACGATCGCGTCGGTCTCGGTGTCGAGTCTCGGGAAGACGGTCACCGCCGCAAACCTCGACGAACGTGGTGCTTCTTGTGGACCGACTGGCGCGTGACGCCCAGCTCGGACGCGATCGCCTGCCACGACCAGCCCACCGCTCGGGCGCGGTCGACGTGGAGGGCCTCGAGCTCATCGACGAGCGAACGGAGGGCGGCGACTGCGGCGAGGCCAACTGCAGGATCTCCGCTGTCCACGGCTTTGGTGAGCCTGGTCATCTCCACGGACTGCCGCACCCTCGGCCTCGTCCTCTGCCGCACGCTGTCACCCTAGACTGACAGACCCGGCATGTGTCAACTTGGGCTGACGCGCGAACGCGCCGGTCAGGCACTGCCGAACGCGGCTCTGGCGGGTCCCAGATCGAAGTACTCGCGCCACGCCTTGATGCGGCCGTTCTCGATCTCGAACACGCCACAGATCGGGAGCGTCACCGGAACCCCGTTGATGGTGATGTAGTCCGTTCGCTCGTTCATCACGACATCGCCGGACGCGATCTGGTGGTGCACCACGAGGCGACCGGGCGGTACATCGGCGAATCCGGCGACGAACTCGCGGATCGCCCGTTTCCCGACGATGGGTGCCAAGGGGATGCTGTGGTAGACGCCATCGTCGGCGAAGTGGTCGACGATGAACTCGGTGTCGCGACCCTCCCACGCGGCCAGGAACGCCCGGATCATGGCGTCGTTCGACGTCGTGGACGTGCCATCGGTCATGAGATCTCGCTGCCCGCGCCGCGGACGCTAGCAGCAGGGCAACGCGGCCGATGGCCCGCAGACGTAGGGGCGGGCGGCCCGGTACCGTCCTCGTCGTGACCGACCAACCCGCAGACGCCGTCGCTTTTCCGGAGCTCGACGACGAGCAGCTGGCCGTGGTCTTCGAGCTCGGCGAGCGCCGCCAGGTTCATGCGGGCGAGGTGCTGTTCTCGCCGTCCGACGACCACTACGACTGGGTCGTGATCCTCAGCGGCTCGGTCGAGGTCCTGGGGCCGAACGATCAAGTGATCACCCGCCACGGCGCCCGGCGCTTTCTCGGCGAGGTCAGCCTCGTGACCCGCCAGCGCCCCTACCTGTCGACCAGGGTCGCGGAGTCGGGCGAGGTCGTGGTGGTCCCCGCCAAGGTGTTCCGGACGAAGGTGCTCTCCGACGCCCGGCTCAGCGACACCGTCCTGGAGGCGTTCCTCGCGCGGCGAGCGGTGCTGATGACGACCGCGGCCGACACCTTGAAGATCATCGGGTCGGATTACAACCCGGCGTCCATGGCTCTGCGGGAGTACGCGGCGCGCAACCGGCTGCCGCACCACTGGATCGATGCCGACACCCAACCCGACGTCGCCGCCCTCCTCGAGCACCTGGGCGTGACCGCCGCCGATCTCCCGATCGCCATCACCCAGCGGGGGTTGCTCAAGCGGGCGACGCCCGGAGAGCTGGCGTTCCAACTCGGCATGACGGCCGACGCGCTGCCCGATCGCTGCTTCGACGTCATCGTGGTGGGCGCCGGTCCCGCCGGGCTCGCCGCGTCCGTCTACGCCGCATCCGAGGGCCTGCGGACCCTGACCGTCGACGCCGTGTCGGTGGGCGGCCAGGCGGCCACCAGCTCACGCATCGAGAACTACCTCGGCTTCCCCACCGGTATCTCCGGCCAGGACCTGACCACGCGGGCCTCCATCCAGGCCCAGAAGTTCGGCGCGGTCATCACCAGCCCGTGCGCGGTCACCTCGCTCGACGACATCGCCGGACACGTCGTGGCCACGCTCTCCGACGCCACCCAGGTCGCGGGCCGCGCCCTCGTGGCCGCGACCGGCGCCCACTACCGCAGGCTGCCGGTGGACGGGCTGGCGCGCTACGAGATGGCGGGCGTCTACTACGCGGCGACCGAGCTCGAAGCCCGACGGTGCACCGGCGAACCGATCATCGTCGTCGGCGGCGGCAACTCCGCCGGCCAGGCCGCGATGTACCTCGCCGAGAGCGGCTCGTCGGTGCACGTCGTCGTGCGGCGACCCCTGGTTGCGACGATGTCCAGGTACCTCGTCGACCGCATCGACTCGCATCCCCGCGTGCACGTCCACGACGGCAGCACGGTCACGGCCCTCCACGGCGAGCCCACGCTGCAGCGCGTCACGGTCAGCGGCGCGGACAAACAGCTCGACATCGACTGCACCGCCCTGTTCTCGTTCATCGGGGCCGAGCCCAACAGCGCGTGGCTCGGCGGCGTCGCGGTCGACGAGCACGGCTTCGTGCTCACCGACCGCTCCCTCGATCGAGCGTTGCTCGGCGACGCGTGGTGCGCGATGCGACGTCGCCCACTGCCCTACGAGACGAGCCTGCCCGGCCTGTTCGCCGTCGGCGACCTCCGTTCCGGATCGACCAAGCGCGTCGCCGCGGCCGTCGGAGAAGGCTCGGCCGCGATCCGCTCGGTGCACGAGCACCTCGCGCTCACTGCCGACGCGTCGCCACCCGCGTAAGAGCTCATTGCAATGATCCCGGCGGGCTCCGCCGGTTCCGGGTCAGGGGTTTCCTCCGAGTAGGTGCCTGGCCTCGCGGGCGCCGTAGAGGACGATGACGAACCCGGCGACGGGGTCGGCCCACCACCAGTGGAACGCGGCGTTGGCGGCGAGACCGAGGAGGGTGGCTCCGGCCAGCGCGGCGTCCACCAGCGTGACCTTGCCTTCGGTCACGAGGACCGGATTGGCGAGGGCATGACCGGTGCGGCTCTTTCCCAGCGCGAGCAGGGCCATGACGACGAAGGTCGCCCCGGTCCAGCCCATTCCCAACGGGCTGGTGTGCGGGTGCGCGCCAACGGCCAGCACGACGGTCGCCTGGATGGTGAGGTAGAGCGCGAGGGCGACGAACGCGGCGCCGATGAAGCGCAGGGCGCGGTGCCGGCGGTCGGGATCGACGCCGGTGAGCTCCCACACCACCACCATCGAGGCGAAGATCTCGACGAGGGAGTCGAGCCCGAAACCGACGAGGGCCACCGACCGAGCCGAGCGTGCGGCGATGGCGAGGACGACGATCCCGGCCACGTTCCAGACCAGCGTCGCCCACTCCAACGCCAGACCCCGTCGGCGGGCCGCGAGCGCGTGCACAGCCCATGACGGTAAGGGCTACGAGCGCGCGGTGATCTCGCGATAGGTCGATCGACCTATTTCCTCGGGAGAGGCAAGGCGCAACCATGTGGGTCGAACAAACCCGGGGGGGGGCGACATGACGCTTGCGTCGACCAGGACGTGTGCGCCGAAGCAGCTTGTGAGGCGGGCGCGTCATTGGGCCGCCTTCTCTTTTGTGCTCGCCCCGTTACTGATCGCATCTCTTCTCGTCGCGCCTGCGGCCCACGCAGCAATCCTCCTCTTCGCCGATGGCTTCGAGAGCGGCAACCTTTCGGCATGGACTTCGGTCCAGACCGGTGCCGACGGCACCGCCACCGCCCAGAGCGTCACGGTCAAGACCGGCACCTACGCGGCGCGGCTGGCCGCCACCACAACGTCCGGCTCCTTTGCCTATGCCCGCGAGTCCCTGGCCAACGCGCAGACCGACGTCACCGCGAGCGGCGACTTCCAGGTCCAGAGCATTGGGAAGAACGGGGGCAGCGTGCCGATCCTGAGCCTCTTCGGCGCGCCCGGCACGAAGCTCGCCAGCGTCAACCGCCAGAACAAATCGGGGAACATCTTGGTCTCGTACGGGGGTACCCGCACCACCACCGCCGCGAGCCTGCCGCTGAACACCTGGGCGCAGCTCCAGGTTCACCTCGTCGCCACCGGCGCCGCCACGGGCACGGTCGACGTCGTCGTCAATGGTGCCACCGTGTACCACTCGACCACCGCGACGCTTCCCGGCACCGGGTTCAGCTCAGTCCAGATCGGCAACGAGACCGCGGCGCAGGCGTTTGCCATCGTGGCCGACAACATCTCGGTGGGCTGGGGCTCGCCCCCGACCAACACCTCCCCGCCCACCATCTCGGGCAATGCGGTAAAGGGCTACACGCTCACCGCCGGCCCTGGCACGTGGAGCGGCACCGCACCGATCACCTACACCAACCAATGGCGGCGCTGTGACGGCGGCGGCGCCAACTGCGCCGATGTGGCTGGTGCCACGGGTTCGACCTATGTCCTGGGGCCGGCCGATGTCGGTGCCACCATGCGGGTGACGGTCACCGCCACGAACGCCGTGGGCACGAGCAGCGCGGTCTCGGCTGCCACAGCCGTGGTTGCCGCCAGCGCGTCGCCGCCGACCAACACCGCGTTGCCCACGATCAGTGGAACACCGACACAGGGGTCGACGCTCACCGCCAGCCCGGGCACCTGGAGCGGCACCGCACCCATCACCTACGGCTATCAGTGGCAACGCTGCGATTCCGGCGGCGCCAACTGCAACGCGGTCTCCGGAGCAACCAGCTCGGCGTACACGCTCGGCGCGGCCGACGTCAACACCACCATGCGGGTGGTAGTGACTGCCACCAACTTCGCCGGCTCCGGTGTCGCCACCTCGAACCCCACGGCGGTCGTGCAGTCGGGCTCGACGCAGTCCGGCCTGGTGGCGCTCTGGCACATGGACGAGACCTCCGGCAGCGTCATGCACGATTCCGTTGCGGGCCACGACGGCACCGCGTTCTCCGTGGCGCTGGGGCAGCCCGGGTTCCTGGGCACCGCGTTCGGCTTCAACGGCACGAGCTCCTACGTCTCGGTCCCATCCGCGAGCGATCTGAACGCGGGCAGCTTGGACATCACCATCACCATCCATCTCAAGACCACCAGGGCGCCGTCGACACCCGACTGGGACCTGATCCGGAAGGGCTACGCCGACGCCAGCGGAGGCTTGTTCAAGATGGAGTACCAGCCCTCAGGGCAGGCCACGTGCGGCTTCAAGGGAACGGTGGACCACGACTCTCTGACCGCCGGCCCCGCGCTCAACGACGGCACGTGGCACACCGTCCAGTGCGTGAAGACCTCATCGTCGATCAAGGTGATCGTCGATGGACAGACGTTCTCGAAGTCCGCCACCATCGGCTCCATCGTCAACACCGAGTCGGTGTTGATCGGGGCCCATGGCGCCGGGTCCGAGCTCTTCAACGGCTCACTCGACGAGGCCAGCATCCAGATCGGCTAGTCAGTGCCGTGACCTGCCGCTCGAGTGGTCCAGCCACCGGTTCGTAACGCGCGCGGCCCCCTGGGCGATGGCACCCAAGGGGCAGCGAAACGATCTGATCATTTTGGAGGCTGTGGTGAAGATCACGATGTTGGGCCGCCGGGCCATCACCGGCGCTGCCGCCCTGTCGCTCCTGTTGGGGGGCGTCGCCGTGGCTGCCACGGGCTCAGGATCGGCGGAGACGCCCTCGGAGCCGACGACCACACTCCCCGGCCCGACGACCACCGTCGCCAATGAGCACGCCCACGTGCCCGCGACCGTGGCCCCGGGTTCCGATGCAGCGTCACAGACGGCGCCGACCACGACCTCGCCCAGCACACACGACGGCGTGGGCTCTGGTGCAGCTCAGAACCACGGGGCCTGTGTCTCGGCTGTCGCCAGGGTCGCTCCGGCACAGGCCGGTGGCAGTGGGGGCAAGCCGGCCGACCCGAGTGCCCACGGCCGGGCGGTCTCGGCTGCCGCGCACTCCTGTCCCAAGCCCGATGGCGCAGCGGCGGGACCTCATGGCCGGGGTCACTCGGGTAAGTAAGAGCTCGAAAGCGAAGTAGTAGCGAAGACTGCATCGCCTGAGCCCTCGACGGCGGCCACCACTCCCAACCCTTGGTCTGAGCGTCTGAACGATCAGGTGTCGCTGACACCCGAGAGTCAAAGACACGCGCGAGGCGCCCGACCAACTGGCCGGGCGCCTCGCGTGCCTCTACTCCTTGTCCCCGATCAGGGATCGACGACGACGGTGCAGGTATAGGTACCTTCGGTCAGGTTCTTGTACGTCTCCGACGTGTCGTCGAACGCGTTCGGCGTGGCGTCCCCGCCGTCGGGGCTGAGCCCGGTGCAGTCGATCGAGGCCGCGGTGCCTCCCGTGACCTGGGACTGGAACGAAACGGTGATGTTCGAGAGTGGCTTGTTCTCGAAGCTCACGCTCTTGTACCCCGCGGCACACGTCCCCTTGGTGTCGACGTTGACCGTCTTGACGTCGGGATCCTTGAGGTAGCCCGCAGGGCCCGTGGTCTCCTCCACCGTGTAGCTGCTCAGGAGCAGGTTGCCCATGCAGCCGAGACCCGTGGTCCCGTCAGTGGTGATGGTGCCCACGGTCGTGCCGTTCTGCTTGACGGTGAAGGTCGCAGCCAGGTTGGGACTCGTGGCCTTGTCGAAGTGCTTGGCTGTCTTGACCACCCGGATCGCGCCCCGCTGGCGGGGATCGACGAGGTTCACGGTCACCGGGGTCGTGGTCACGACACTGATGGCAGCGTCCGCGGCGGCATCCACGCCGGCCGGGACGGTGGTCTCCACCACCCAGTAGCTGCCGAAGAACACGTTCACGATGGTGCAGACGCCGGTGGCATCGGTGCTGCAGGTGAGCGTCGTGGCGGTGTCCTCCGCTCCGCGACTACCACCGACGGGCGCGTTGTCCTTGTAGAGCGTGAAGCCGGCCCCCGCCAGCGGGTTGGCGGCGTCGTCGGTCTTGACGATGCGCACCGAGCCGCAGTTGGTGAGGTTCACGGTCTCGGGCGGCACGACGTCCTTGAGCGCCGAGCTGAACGAGTCACTGGAACGGCTCTTGAGGTAGGCCGAGCCGAAGTTCACGCACTGGCTGGCCGGGAACACGCCCGCCGCGGTGAGGTTGAGCGCGGCTTCGCCGAACTTCTGGTCGGCGCTCACGCCGCCGTCCGCGTTGGCGTTCGCGTCGAGATCGACGATCGGCCCCCAGCACGGTGCCTTGGCCCCGTTCGCCTCACACGGCCCGGTGGTGGACCACCTGGCCAGTCCCAGCTGCACGTTGTTGCCGCCCGAGGCGAAGTCGAAGGTGACGAGCATGTCGCCGCTCGTGCGCACCGGCGTCTTGTTGTTGCTGGTGAGGGTGGACGACTGGTTGAACTCGAAGTCCATGTTGGCCGAGCCCAGCGTGTTGGTGCGGTTCCAGGCCAGGTACATGAAGTCGGCCGTCCCCACCTTCTCGGTTGCGATGCGGAAGCGGGTCAGGTCGCTCTTGTTCGGCGGGATCGAACCCGTCTCCACCGTGGGAATCGCGGTGTCTTCCTTGGTGCCCTGGACGAACGACTCGTCGTTCTGCCCCGACGGTGTGTCGGCCTTGTCGGCTCGCAGCACCGCGGGGCTGAGGCCGTCCCAGTCGTGCGCGGGTGCTGCCCCGTCGACGGCGGTGTTGCCGTCGGTGCTCTCGAAGGTGCTCGGCGTCAGGCCTGAGGCCGACGGGATGACCACCAGCGCGGCGAGCAGCGCCATGGTGACGAACGCGCCAAGGCGCGCGCGGGTGTGCTTGGTTCTCAACTCGGGTCCCCCCCTGTGCGGCCCAAACCGCGGCCTGTAGCTGTGTCGCCACGCATTGTGGCTGAGGGCCGCGACTGCGTCAACGCTCTGAGCCAGAACGGGCGTTTTGTCCGTTCTGTCCGCTGGTGGTTACGACCGGAGCCAACGTGGCGCGACGTCCCAGGCGGTTGACTTGGGCCGTGGCCGTGACCATCTACGGCGTCTGCGCCCTCACCTTCATGACGACGATGTACACGCTGGAGTCACGCGGACGACGCTTCGTGCTCGGATTTGCCTGCGGCTGTGTGCTCTCGAGCGTCTACGGGTTTCTCTCGGGAGCCTGGCCGTTCGGGGTGGTCGAACTGGTCTGGACCGGCGTCGCCCTCCGCCGCTACGTCGAAACCACTTGACCTTCGAGTCGACTCGAAGCTCTACCCTCGGCGCTGTGGGCGCTTACCGCATCTCCGAGGTGGCCGAACGGACCGGCATCCCGGCCACGACGCTGCGTTACCACGAGGACGTCGGCATCGTGCCCGCTCCCGAACGAACTGCCGGCGGCTACCGCCTCTACGACGACCGGACGTTGGCCCGGCTCAGGTTCATCTCCGGGGCCAAGCAACTGGGCCTCAGCCTCGATGAGGTTCGTGCGCTGGTGAAGCTGTGGGAGGTCGATGAGTGCGCGCCAGTGCAACAAGAGATGGCACGACTCGTCGATGCGAAGATCTTCGACCTCGCCCGGCGTACCGACGAGCTGGTTGCCTTCGCCAATGAGCTGCAACTGATCGCCGCCCGGCTCCGGGCCGAGCCACACGCCGGACCCTGTGATGGCACCTGCGCGTGCGGCACCATCGAAGCGGCCGCACCCGCCGCTTCACCGGTCGCCTTTGTGAAGGCGCCGATGCCGACGGAGGCGGTGATCGCCTGCACGCTCACCGGTGATGACGATGTCGCGCAACGTGTCGATGACTGGCAGCGGCTCCTGGCGCAAGTGGTCACACGGGAGGCGCTCGACGACGGCCTGCGCTTGGAGTTTCCGAGCGGTGGGGAGCTCGCCGCCGAGGCGGCGCGCCTCGCTTCCGCAGAGGTCGAGTGCTGCTCCTGGATCGACTTCACGATCCGGCTCGGCGTCGACTCGACGATCCTGGAAGTGCGGGCGCCCGCCGCGGGTCAAGAGCTACTGACTTCGGTCTTCGGTGTGGCCTCGTGAGCCGAGACCATCAGTGCCTCGCGGCTCGTTCGTGGGACGGCTCGCGTGTCGTGCGACGCGCGCCAGGTAGGTGTTGCGATCCAGCGGGTTCAACATCGTCCGCCGACGCGTCGGTCGCGCGCCGCGCACCGGCGGGCGCGCGTGGTCGTCGTCACGCCTTCTGATTAGACCAATGGCAACCGGCCCGCAACGAGAGAACGATTCTGACTCAGCCGTACTTCATGCCGCAGGGGCTCGGAAAATGAACACCGCGCCGTGGAGCTTCCCGATCATCCGGTAGATGTGCCAGAGGCAGTCGCCCAGCATGATCCGGTACGCGGTTTCTCCAAACTCGTCGATGTAGCGAGCAGGGGCGCGCAGCAGCCGCGCCGCGTGCAGCAGCCGTCGCCCAGGCGCGCCCGATCGCTCTTGAGCGGACTCGCCCCACTCGCTCCCGAAGTCAATCCGTTCGGTCAGCGACAGATGCGCGGCCCTGATGGCGCGCTCCATGTCGTCGGGACGGACGCTGTTCGCGGCGGCACCGGACCGCCAGAACTCCGTGGCCTCGGCCTCCGTCATGTGCGGGCCTGTGAACACCTGGTACACGAACCCGCGACCTCCTGGGCGGAGAACACGCCGGAACTCAGTGAACGCGGCGTCGAGTTCGGCGTACATGAGCGCTTCCTTCGACCAGATCAGGTCGACGGCACCGTCGTCGAGCGGGATCTGCTCCGCCGTGCCAAGCACAAACCTGACCTGGCCGGTGACGCCGGCATCGTCCGCCTTCTTTCGTCCGAGGTCCACGTGTCGTTGCACAGGGTCGAGGCCGGTGACCCCCACGCCGAACCGCCGCGCGAGCTCGATTGCGTCAGCACCTTCGCCACACCCAACGTCGACTGCGGCGGCTCCGGCGGCCGGTTCGAGCCTTCTGAAGAGTTCCCACAGGCTCTCAGGCCCCCGAGGCCTCAGTGTCTCGTCGAGCCGGCGCTGGAACGCCTCCTCGATGCGGGGGTAGTCGTCGTACGACTCGTCTATCGAGATGTCGCCAGGCATCCCACGATCTTGCCGAACGGCAGCCTGGGTAGCCGCAAATACGGATCGATCTCCAGATCGAGAACCAAGGACTACCAGCCGATGCTGTAAGCCCGCCCCGTGTCTCCGATGTCTCGCGACATCACAGAGCGCCCCTAATCGGACGGCTTTCGAACCGGCAATTCGGTCAAGCCGTCGCAGAACTCCTCGATTATCTCACGGAGTGTGAAGGAGAGGAAGACTCCGACAACTCGGCGTGAACCGGCGCTGGCGTGAGTCCTGGCGACCAGGCACAGATCCTCCTGGCTGAATGGCCAGTATCCCGACGGACAACAGAATCCGCAGCTGCATGAAGCCAAGGTCGAACGACAGCCCCTCGTCGGGTCCAACGACATTCGCGTCGGCTCGCGCCGTCATGCCGCCGTAGTGCCACGGGCGATGAACTCTGCACCAACATTGACCGAGCGCACACTCAAGTTCGGGACGAGATCGGCGAGGATGTCCCAAGGGCGTTGGAACCCTTCGTGCGAGGTGGTGACACTTTTGGTCTGCCTCCAGATCACGAGATTGACCGGAAGCGCCCACCACGGCGCCCATTTGACCCCTACCACGAGCAACCGTGCCCCCGGCTTGACCAACTGGAGCAGGTGCTCCAGCGCTGACTGCGACCGAAGGATCTCGTGGACTCGGAAGATGATGAGCGCGTCGGCTCGTTCCGAGGTGTCGGCATCGTCGGCCGACGCCTCGATGAACTTGACGTTCTTCCAGCCGCTCGCGTCCGCCCGCTGCTGAGCCGCGGCCAGCATCTCCGGACTCGGCTCGATACCTATGAGCTTCCCGGAGGGACCGATGGCCTTCTCGATCAGGGGAAAGCTCAGCCCGGTGCCGCATCCGATGTCGAGGACGGTGTCTCCGGCCCGGAGGTCGAAGTCTGCAAACGCTTGCCGCCGCGTTCGCTCACCTAGGCGGATTTGAAGTTTGCGGTCGTACCTCGATGCAATCGCTCGGTACTGGTCACGACTTGCGTCCATGCACAACCCCAGATCTCCGCTTCGGATCGCGGTCCGTCCATCGCGGCGTCGCAACATCGTCACCACCCCGCCCGCACCCCGCAAGCGGTAGCGCGGCGAGCATCATCTTCGAGCCCATGCTCGGCGGCGCCTGTTATTGCTCCGTGCGGAGGAGTTCGTCGGAGCGCTGTCCGAATTGTACCAATCTACGGCGAGTTCCGGCAGGTCTCGGCCGGTACGCTTTCAACCACTCGCTGTGTGTGAGTAGCGGTCCGGTGCGTCCAGGAACCGATCCCGGCAGTTTTCCGAGCAGAGCCACACGTCGGTGCCCTCCCAGTCGAGATGCACGGCGCCGCCAACGCTGAGGTCGAGTGCCATGCCGCAGACCGGATCGATCAGCCGCTCGTGTCGGTCGGAGGGCTCGACCTCGTAGAGCTCGACGTCGCCACTGATGCCCTTAAGTGAGCGGCTACCGACGGTCGTCGTGTCGATCCCAGAGCCGGCGATCTGCCCGCGGAGAGCTTCAGTGATGAGGAATTGGTCCCGTGCCGCCGCCGACGTGACTCTGGCCGCGAGGTTGACGGTTGCTCCGTAGTAGTCGCCTTCTCGAAACAGGACGGGGCCACAGTGCGCGCCGATTCGCAGGCCGGGGAAGTTCGGCTGGGCGTGTGCGCGGGCTCGGATGCCGATGCCAAAGCCGACCGCGGTGCGCGCCGTGGGGAAGGCGAGCATGAACTCGTCGCCGATCTGTTTGACGATCTGGCCGTCGTGGGCGGCGGCAGCCTCGCGGACGATGTCCGAGAACTGGCCGACCACGCTGGCAGCTGCGGCGTCGCCCATGGCTTCGGTGAGGGGTGTGTAACTGGACAAGTCGACGAACAACATCGCGCGCACGAGCTCGCCGGGCGCCGTGGACTCCTCCCTGAGGTGCAGCAACAGGTCCTCGCGGTTGGCGCGTTCCCAGCTCTTGCGGTGGAAGTACATGACGGCCGGTTCGATGAGTCCGGTGAGCGGATCGGCGATGGACTGGGTGGCAGCCAGCAGCTCGGCACCGTGGAGGCCTTGCACCCGGAACTGTTCGTGGACGTGGAGATGGAAGACGCGGGTGGCGGCGTCGGAGACGCGCCCGAGGGAGTCGGCGAACACCCGCAGCAACTGGAGGAGCACATCGACGGGCAGCCCGAACTTCAGTGCGGTGGCGACCAGCTGCAGCGCCTCGAGGTCCTCCTCGTAGGCGCCGGGTTGGTCGAGCAGGCCGGCGGCGGCCCAGATCTGGTCGACGAGGTCGGTGTCGAGCCCGCAGCGCTCGGCCGCCTCGCGGCGCGTGTAGAGCGAGCCTCGCCCGGACTGCAGTGCCCAACGGGTGAAGGATGCGAGCATGTCCCCCTGATCGGCGCTGATGCGGGCGACTTCGTCGGGCGGAATGCCCCGTCGTTCGGCGAAGCGGATGAGGCGAGCGCGCTCGACGTTCTCGGAGACGTCGGCTCCGATCAGTAGGCCCAGATCCCGCCAATGTCGAATCGCGTCGACTGACTCGCCGCTCAACCGGGCGAGGTCATCGAGATCGACCGAGTCGCGTTCGACCATTACGCGAACTCTACGACGGGCCGAACGGCGAGCCCTCCGGAGATCGGCCGACGCGCTCGCTGCCTCGCAGGCCCGTGCGACCCGGACGGTCGCGCCACGTTTGCAACGGCGCAGCGGTCCGCACCGACCGGGTCTTCACGGGTTCTCACAACGAGTGGCCGGTCCATGTCCGCGCTCGCTCAGCGTTCGCGTTCACGATGGCTGCGACGGCGCAGCGCCAGCCCTGCGCCGAACACCATCCCGCCGCACATCACCGCCATCATCACGACCATCGCGACCACGAGCACGGTCGAGCCACTGATCATCACTGTGACCGACCCATCGGCGCCGTTTCAGTTCCGGGGGGCAGCGAACCCTGCCCATCTCGGGACGGCGCAGCCTGCGCGTCCGCCGACTCGTGGCCGCGGCTGCGCATGGCACCCCGAATCATCATCACCAGGCACGGCACCATGCACAGCCCGCACACCAATGCCGATCCCGCTCGCAACACGGACTCCATCGTCGTTGCCCTCCCTCGTCCAGGTCGTCTACTACTCGCCTGTAGGGTCTACTACAGGCTCGTAGTTGTCAAGCCTTGCCTACGACCTGCTCGTAGTAGATACTGGAGCGCGATGGCAGTGGGTGACGACCTCGAGAAACTCCTGGGCCCCCTCGAGGCCGAGGTGATGCGAGCGGTGTGGACGAACAAGGAACCGGTGACGCCGCGCCAGGTGCTCGAGCACCTCAACGAGGGACGTGCCCAGCCACTCGCCTACACGACGGTGATGACGGTGATGAGTCGTCTCGCCGAAAAGGAGTTGCTGGGGCGCAGCCCGGCCAAGCGCGGCTGGGCCTACGAGGCGCTCGTCAGCGACGCGGCCGGGATCGCCGTGCGTGACGTCATGCGCGACTTCGGGGCCGCGGCCCTGGCCCACTTCGTCGCCGAGAGCCGCGCCGACCCCAAGCTGCGACGCCGCCTGGAGAAGTTGCTCCGCGAGGATTGAGCGTGCGCCTGGACACGGCCAACCGCTCGTTTCTCTTGCTGTTGGTGCTGGTGGTCGCGGCCTCGATCGTCATCGGCTTTCTGGGCTGTTGTGTCATCGGCGTGGTGATCTACCGGGTGAGCACACGAGGCACGCATGCGCTTACGGCACCGGGAACGGTGCCCGCCCTGGTCTTGATCGCGTTGCTCGCGGTGGGCGCGGTTCGGGCCAATCGGGTCTTGCGCCGCCAACTGATCGCCACCGGACGGCTCGGCCGGCGGGTGCGGCGACTGACCATCGAGCCGTTGCCTGCCCGGCTTTCACAGGCCGCAGTGGGCGCGGGGCTGGCGGGGCGGGTCGATCTGGTCGACGCCGCCGAGTCGTGCTCGTTCACCTGGGGCTATCTGTGCCCCCGCGTCGCGGTCAGCCGGGGCCTGCTCGAGACGGTCGACGACGCGGGGCTCGACGCCGTGCTCGCCCACGAGCGCTACCACGTCATCAACCTCGACCCCGCCAAGGTCTTCCTCACGCGGGTGCTCCCGCTGTATCTGCCAGTGCTCGGCGACCTCCACCATCGCTATCTCGCCGGCCGCGAGCTCGCAGCCGACCGGCGGGCGGTAGAGGCCAATGGGCGCAAGCCCCTCGCCGGTGCGCTCTACAAGGTCGTCGCTGGCCCCGAGTGGGCCGACCTCGACGCTGCCGCCGCCATCGGTGGCGACGAGGCGCTCGAGGCGCGGGTGAGCCAGTTGGAGAACGGCGTCGAGCCACCGATGCGTCCCCTCCATCGCGGCCGGCTGGCCACGAGCGCCCTCGGCGGCGGAACCCTGGTCTGGTCGGTGAGCGCCACTCTGGCGGCCTTCGGCGGACCGGGCCAGCTGATGCGAACCATCTGCACGCGTTGAACGCGCTCGCCTCGTGCGACAGAGTTGACGGGCCCAGCCGGTTGATCGACACGGAGGCCGACGTAGCAGCTCAGCGCAACTGATGGATGATCAGGCCGGCGTGGCGTTGCTGGTTCACCCAGAGCACGACGAACGCCAGCGCGACCGACACTCCAGAAACTCCAACTGGGCCGAACCCGAACGCTGAGCAGCGTCCAGTCAGATGTCCGAAGGTGAGGCGGACCAATAGCGCCGCCGTCGCCGCGACAACCAGGAAGCTGGCGGGATTGAACGCCCAGGCCCGAGCCGTGTCGCCCCGGTCGATCGCGACGACGCCGCAAGTCAGGCCGCAGGTCGGATCGACGAGGCCGAGGTGGTGTATCGGCCACATCAGCGGCACGTGGGGAAGACCGACGATGGCAAAGCCGATCGCGCACGCGCTCAGCGCCACCGCCAGCCGGCCGAACAGCGCTAGCTCATCGTGACATGTCCACCAGAGTTCGAGAGGCCGCCGATCGACCGCCGGACGCTCGTGGAGCTTGCGCACACACGAAGTCTGACGCGAACTACCCGAGCTGAGGCGCCCTGAGCTTCGCGAGACGCCAGGTCCTCGGGCAACCTCATGATACCCGCACGGGTATACGGTTGTACGATATTGCGGTCCGGGAGGTTGTGCATCTCCACCACGCCGACAGAACAACGTTGGGCCGACCCGCGGGCAGTGAAGACCGCGCGCCGCCAACTGATCGATCCGGAGCAAGGCCAACGCCTCGCCGAGCTGCTGGCGCTGCTCGCGGACGGGACCCGAGCGCGGATCTTGTTCGCCCTGGGCGCAGTGGATGAGCTCTGCGTCGGCGACGTTGCCGCCACCGTTGAGGTCTCGGAGGACGCAGCGAGCTACGCGCTCAAGGTGCTGCGTATGGCGGGGCTGGTCCGTGGTCGCAAAGTCGGCCGTTCGGTGTGTTACCGACTGGCCGAGGGCTTCCCCCACGAACTGCTGGAGCACTGCCTGCGTGACCTCCTGCGCATCAGCCCCGACGCCGGCCCGAGGATCGGACCGTGACCAACGTCCTCGCGGCCAGCACGGTTGTCGACGTTGGGCGCAGCCTGCGCGAGGGCTTCTTCATGTTCTGGGAAACGCTGTGGCCGCTCGTGCTCGGCTTCGGCCTGTCCGGGGCGGTGCAGGCCTTCGTCTCCCACGAGCAGATGGAGCGGGTGATGGGCGATCACCGCCCCGCCGCCGTCGCCCGAGCCAGCGGACTCGGGATGATCTCGTCCTCATGTTCATATGCGGCGACGGCCATGGCGAAGTCGCTGTTTGACAAGGGCGCCGACTTCGTCGACGCCATGATCTTCATGTTCGCCTCGACGAACCTCGTCGTCGAGCTGGGCATCGTGCTCGTGGTGCTGATGGGCTGGCAGTTCGCGCTGGCCGAGTTTGTCGGCGGCCCGATCATGATCGCGCTGCTGGCGCTCACCGGCGGGATCGTCATCGGAGCTCGCCGGGCGGCGGCCGCTCGCCGGCACCTCGCGGGTGGCGGCGCGAACGAGCACCGGGCCATGGCCGGCGTGAGCGAGGAAGAGCAAGCCGAGCTCGACCGCGAGCCCTGGCGACAGAAGCTGAGGTCCAAGGCGGCGTGGGCCGACGCGGCCAGCTACGCCATGGCCGATCTCACCATGCTGCGCCGCGAGCTGGTGGTCGGCTATGTGATCGCCGGCTTCCTTAGCGTGCTCGTCCCCAACCATTTGTGGAACCTCGTGTTCCTGCATGGTCACGGCGCGTGGACCTCGGTGGAGAACGCTGTGGTCGGGCCCCTCATTGCCGTCATCAGCTTCGTGTGCTCGGTGGGCAACGTGGCCCTCGCCGCCGCGCTGTGGAAGGGCGGGATCAGCTTCGGCGGCGTGATCAGCTTCATCTTCGCCGACCTGATCACGCTGCCGCTCCTGCTCATCTACCGGAAGTACTACGGCGGACGCCTGACGCTCAGGCTGCTGGTGTGGTTCTGGGTGGTGATGGCCGCCGCAGGGCTCGTGGTCGAGGGCCTGTTCGCCATCACCGGACTCATCCCCGAGTCCCGTCCCCTCGAGATCGTCCAGACCAGCTTCCAGTGGAACTACACCACGTTTCTCAACATCGGCTTCGTCGGCGTCTTCGCGTATCTCTACTGGCTGTATCGCCATCGCAACCGGCTCGGGGGCGGCCGGGGCCACGCATACGACCCCGTCTGCGGGATGCAGGTGCGCGCCGCCAACGCCCCGGCCTCGACGCAGCACGCGGGGCGCACCGTGTACTTCTGCTCGGATCGCTGCCGGGGGCGGTTCGAGGGGGAGCCTGACCGTTACGCCGAGCGGGCTAGCGGCTGAGCGCTCGGCCCTCGTAGGTGTAGCCCATCGGCTTCGGCTCGCCCTTGAGGTAGTACGTCTCGATCTTCTCGATCTCGAACCCGGCGCGCTCGATGTCCTCGGAGATGTGCCGATTCAGGTGGCACCCACCCGCGAGACGCCCGTTCAATGGCTGCAAACGGTCTTGCCAACGCGCGACCTTCTCGTCGGGCGAATGACCGTGCTCCACGAAGTGGAAGGAGCCGCCGGGCTTCAAGACGCGTCGCATTTCGGCCAGCGCCGCATCCAGGTTCGGGATGGTGCACAGCGTCCACGTCGAGAGCGCCGCGTCGAACTCACCCGACGGCAGGTCGAGACGCTCGCCTGTCAGGCCGCCGTACTCGACAGGAACCGACGACTCGGCGATCCGCGGTTCAGCGATGCGCATACACACGCGGGACGGTTCGATGGCGACAACCTTCGTCACCTCAGCCGGGTAGTAGGGCGCGTTCAGCGCGGTCCCGAAGCCAACCTCGACGACTGCGCCCTCCAGGCCCTCACACACGCGGGCGCGCACAGGTCGGTTCGGCTTGCGCGCCATGACCTTGTCCTGAAATCGCGGGAGTAGCTGTTCCTGGTAGAAACCCACGCGGTATCCCTCTCATTGAGCCACGCGCATGGCCTACTCCGACGGGTCTGACGCTGCAAACCGTCGGTCGAGGTCGCCGATGGTTAGGGAGAGTCGGTCGCACAACAGCGGTCGCCGCGCCATGCCTCCCGGCCCTCGCGGACGGCCAGGGTGGCGATCCCGATGGCCGCGACGGGATCGGCCCAGCCCCAACCCACGGTGGCGTTGAGGACAAGGCCGCCGAGCAGGATCGCCGACAGGTAGGCGCACAACGCCGTCTCGCTCGCGTCGGCGACAAGGGTGTGGCTGTGCAGCGCTTCGCCCGTGCGCCGCTTCGCGCGCGCGAGCCACTGCATTGCGACGAGCGAGAGCACGGCCATGACGATGCCGACGGTCGATTCGCGAGCGGCGGAACCACCGATCAAGTCACGCAGTGCGTCCACGGTGACGTACGCGGCAAGCAGGTAGAAGGACACCGCGATGAGCCGCAGGGCCATGCGGTCCCGCTCCGCGGACAGCGCCCCGCGCATTTGCCAGACAACGACGCATGCGGCGAAGACCTCGACGATCGAGTCCAGCCCGAAGCCGATGAGCGCGATCGACCCGGCTGCGATGCCTGCCGTCAGTGCCACCGCTGCCTCCACCGCGTTCCAGCCGATGGTGAGGTATTCCAGGCGAAGACCTCGGCGGGCGCGCGTGGTCGTCGTCACGCCTTCTGATTAGAGCTATTGGCAACCGGCCCGCAACGAGAGAACGACTCTGACTCTCGTCGAGTCTCGACGCGACATGCCCATCCCCAGTTCCGTACCGGGCAAAGAATGCGCACCGAGAACCGCGCCAACCGCAATGAGCGCGAGAGCACCACGGCGGTCTGCGCGCTCGGGTCGCCGGATTGGCGAGCGGAGCAAGCGCTCCCGGGCCACAGGAAGGTATCGAGCACCGGGGACCGTTCGGGACGATCGGTTCGAAAACAGAGTCCCAGGCTCTTGCGAGCGCCCCCGGCAGGATTCGAACCTGCGCACCCGGCTCCGGAGGCCGGTGCTCTATCCCCTGAGCTACGAGGGCGGGAACCGTCCGAGCGTAGCGGGCTGATCGCCGCCGCCTGATCCCAGGCGACCGGACCGCTCCCGGTACGATCGTTGGGTGCCCCCGATGACGGTGCTGGTCATCGACGACGATCCGGTCATCGTCAAGCTCCTGCGCGTCAACTTCGAGCTCGAGGGGTTCAACGTCATCAGCGCCGGCGACGGCCGGGAGGGTGTCGAGATGGTCAGAGCCGAGCGACCCGACGTCGTGATCTCCGACATCATGATGCCGACGATGAACGGCCTCGAGCTGGTGAGCATCCTGAAGTCCGACCCGACCACGGCCGACGTGCCGGTGCTGCTCCTCTCGGCCAAGGCCCAGATGGCCGACGTGCAGCGCGGCTTCGAGCTCGGTGCCGACGACTACGTCACCAAGCCCTTCGACCCCATCGAGCTCATCGACAAGGTCACCGCCCTCGTGGCGGCCGCCCGACGCCGCTGAGCGGGCTGAGCTCCCGTGCTGCGTGACACCCTGACCGACGCGTTGCGCGCCGCCCTCGAGGCGGAGGGCGTGGCGCCGCCCGCCGAGATCCGTCTCGAGCGCCCGGCCCAGCGCGAGCACGGTGACTGGAGCAGCCCGGTGGCGCTGGCGGTGGCGAAGCAGGCCGGTCGCAACCCGCGCGACCTGGCCAACGCGCTCGCCGCCAGGCTGAGCTCGGAGCCGCCGCCCCACGTCGCTGCGGTCGAGGTGGCGGGGCCGGGCTTCGTGAACTTCCGGCTACATGACACCTGGCTGCACGACGTGCTGCGCGACGTCGTCGACGCCGGCGTCGACGGCTTCGCCCGCCACGACGTCGGCAAAGGCACGCGCGTCAACGTCGAGTTCGTCTCGACCAACCCGACCGGCCCCGTGCACGCCGGGGGCGGCCGCTGGGCCGCGTACGGCGACGCGCTGTGCAACGTGCTCGAGCGGTGCGGCTACGTGCCCCACCGTGAGTTCTACCTGAACGACCGCGGCGTGCAGATGGAGCTGTTCGCCGACTCGCTCGCGGCTCGCAAGCGGGGCGACGAGCCGCCCGACGGCGGCTATCAGGGTGACTACGTCACCGAGTGGGCGGCGGAGCTCCCCGACGACGCGGACCCACTGGAGTGGGGTTACGAGCGGGTCAAGCGAGACGTGCGGGAGACCCTCGAGCGCATGGGGGTGCGGTTCGACACGTGGTTCAGCGAGCGGTCGATGATCGAGTCGGGCGCCATCGAGGCCACGCTCGACGACCTGCGCTCCCACGGCGTCACCTACGAAGCCGACGGCGCGGTCTGGCTCCGCTCCACCGACTTCGGTGACGACAAGGACCGCGTCCTCGTGAAGTCGGACGGCGAGCCGACCTACGTCCTCCCCGACATCGCGTACCACCGCGACAAGTTCGCGCGCGGGTTCGGGTTGCTGATCGACGTCTGGGGTGCCGACCACCACGGCTACGCGCCGCGACTCAAGGCCGGAATGCGCGCGCTGGGACACGACCCCGACGAGCTGGAGATCGTGTTGGGACAACTGGTGAAGCTCGTGCGCGATGGCGAGTTGGTGCGCCTCTCGCGGCGAGCGGGAGACATCGTCGCGCTCTCCGACCTGCTCGACGCGGTGGGTCCCGACGTCGCCCGGCTCACGTTCCTCCTGTCGTCGATCGAGACCCACCAGACCGTCGACCTGGATCTGATCACGAGCCAGTCGATGGACAACCCCGTGTACTACGTGCAGATGGCCCACGCCCGCATCGCGGGTATCGCGCGCGTTGCGGCCGATCGCGGTGTCGAGCGCCGCGCGCTCGTCGACGCCGACCTCTCGCTGCTCACCCACGAGCGCGAGCTCGACGTGCTGCGCTCCTTGTCGGAGCTCCCCGACGTGGTGCTCATGGCCGGCAACGAGCGCGCCCCCCACAAGGTGACGACGTGGGTCCGCGAGCTGGCCGGCCGCTTCCACGGCTTCTACCACGATTGCTACGTGCTGGGTGAAGGCGTGAGCGCCGAGCTCACGCAGGCTCGGCTGTGGCTGGTCGAGGCGGCGCGCGTCGGCCTGACGATCGGGCTGCAGCTACTCGGCGCCGGCGCGCCCGAGTCGATGTGAGGGTCGGCGTGGACGGCCCCGTCCCCCGGCACCTCCTGCCCGACACCGCGGTGATCGACACGCGCACGGGCAGGCTGTCGGTGGGGGGCGCCGACCTGCTCGACCTGGCGCGCGAGCACGGCACCCCGCTGTTCGTCTACGACGAGGCCCACCTCCGAGCGCGCTGCCGCGAGGCGCTCGCCGCGTTCGGCGACGGCGTCGCCTACGCATCCAAGGCGTTCCTCTGTCTCGCGATGGCCCGCCTGGCGCACGACGAGGGCATGTACCTCGACGTCGCCACTGGCGGCGAGCTCCACGTCGCGGTCACGGCCGGCGTGCCACCCGACCGGCTCGTCGTGCACGGCAACAACAAGTCCGAGGTCGAGCTGCTCGACGCGATGAAGCTCGGTGTGCACCGCATCGTCGTCGACAGCTTCGACGAGCTCGACCGCCTCGAGCGCCTCGTCGACGGGACCGGAACCCCACCCGTCCGGGTGCTCGTACGCGTGACCCCCGGTGTCGAAGCCCACACCCACGAGTACGTGATGACGGGCCAGGTCGATTCGAAGTTCGGCTTCGGGCTCGGCGGCGGGGACGCCGCGGCTGCCGTCGAGCGGGCGCGCCGATCTCCCCACCTCGATCTGGTCGGTCTCCACGTCCACATCGGCAGCCAGATCTTCATCACCCACTCGTTCGAGAAGGCGGTCGGCGTGCTGGCGGACTTCGCCCGCCCCCTCGGGCTGCCGGAGCTCTGCCTCGGCGGCGGCCTCGGTGTTCCCTACGTCGCGGGCGAGGACGCCCCCTCGATCACCGAGTGGGGAGAGACGCTACGTCGGGCGTGTGCGGGCGCCGGCATCACCGCGAAGGTCACCGCCGAGCCGGGGCGCGCGATCGTGGCCACGGCCGGGCTCACGCTCTACCGGGTGGGCACCATCAAGAAGATCCCCGATGTCCGCACCTACGTCTCGGTCGACGGTGGCATGAGCGACAACCCGCGTCCCGTCCTCTACGGCAGCGGCTACGAGGCGTTCCTCCCGCGCGCCACTCCGGCGCCGCGACCGCGCGTGGTGACGGTCGTCGGCAAGCACTGCGAGTCGGGCGACGTGGTCGTGCGCGACGCGCAGGTACCGGCCGACATCGCAGTGGGAGACGTGCTCTGCACACCCGTCACGGGCGCATACGGGCACTCGATGGCGTCGAACTACAACAAGGTGCCGAGGCCGGCGGTCGTGTTCGTGCGCGACGGCGAGGCGCGGGTCGTCGTACGCCGCGAGGGGAATGACGACCTTGTCCGGCTGGACGAGTAGGTACGGTGGGCCGGGTGAACGGCTCCCCGGTCAAGGTCGGCCTGCTCGGGTGCGGCAACGTGGGGGCGGCCCTCGTCGATCTCATCGACGAGCAGGCCGACGCCATCGCCGCCCGCACGTCGCTTCGCCTGGAGGTCGCCCGGGTGGCGGTGCACAGCCCGGCCAAGGAGCGGTCGGTCGACCTCGAGTCGGGCATCCTCACCACGGATGCGGCGTCCATCGTCACCGATCCCGCGATCGACGTCGTCGTGGAGGTGATCGGGGGCATCGAGCCGGCCCGCACCCTGATCCGCACCGCGCTCGAGCACGGGAAGCCGGTGGTGACCGCGAACAAGGAGCTGCTGGCCAATGTCGGGGCGGAGCTGCACGACGCCGCGGCCGCGGCGGGCGTGCAGCTGCTCTTCGAGGCCTCGGTGGCCGGAGGCATCCCGCTGATCCGCCCGCTCCGCGAGTCGCTGGCGGGGGAGCGCCTGCGCCGGGTGATGGGCATCGTGAACGGCACGACCAACTTCATCCTCACGCGCATGTCCGAGCGGGGTTCGTCGTTCCAGGAGGCGCTGGCCGAGGCCCAGACGTTGGGCTACGCGGAACGCGACCCGACCGCCGACGTCGAGGGCTTCGACGCCGGCGCCAAAGCGGCCATCATCGCCAGCGTGGCCTTCGGCGTCCACGTAGTCGCCGGCGACGTCTACCGCGAGGGAATCTCCTCGATCACCTCGGCCGACATCGCCTTCGCCGCGCGTCTGGGCTACGTCGTGAAACTCCTCGCCATCGTCGAGTCGCTCGACGACGAGGTCGCGGTGCGCGTGCATCCGGCCATGGTGCCCGTCGACCATCCCCTGGCCACGGTCCGCGAGTCGTTCAACGCGGTCTTCATCGAGGGCGACGCGGTGGGCGAGCTCATGCTGTACGGCCGGGGTGCCGGCGGGCGGCCGACGGCCAGCGCGGTGCTCGGCGACCTCATCGACGCGGCGTCGAACCTGAGTCGCGCCCCGACTGCACCGCGTGAAGTCGCAAAGGCGCGGATCCGCCCCATCGACGAGCTGTCGTCCCAGTACTACCTCAACCTCGAGGTCGCCGACCGGCCGGGCGTGCTCGCAGCCGTAGCAGGGGTCTTCGGTGCCCACGACGTGTCGATCAAGGCCGCGGAGCAGGAGGGCCTGGGCGACGAGGCGCGTCTCATCTTCATCACCCACGTCGCGCGAGAGCGCGACATGCAGGCGACGTTGCGCGGCCTGCACGCGCTCGACGTCGTCGACCGGGTGGGCACGTTGCTGCGTGTGATCGGCGGCGAGTGATCGGTGAGCCGGCCCGGCTGGCGCGGCGTCATCGAGGAGTACCGCGACTTTCTCGGCGTCACCGCCGACACGCCGGTCGTCACGTTGCAGGAAGGCGGTACCCCACTCCTTCCCGCGCCGCGCGTGTCCGAGCGGGCGGGGGCCGACGTCTACCTCAAGCTCGAGGGCGTGAACCCGACCGGGTCGTTCAAGGACCGGGGCATGACCCTCGCGATCTCCAAGGCGCTCGAGGAGGGTGCCAAAGCGGTGGTGTGCGCGTCCACCGGCAACACCTCGGCATCGGCGGCCGCCTACGCGTCGCGCGCCGGGCTCACGTGCGCGGTGTTGATCCCCGAGGGCTACATCGCGCTGGGCAAGCTGGCTCAGGCGCTCATCCACGGCGCGCGCGTGCTGCAGGTCCGCGGCAACTTCGACGATGCGCTCGAGATCGTGCGCGAGCTCGGGGAGCGGGCGCCGATCACGGTCGTGAACTCCGTCAACCCGTTTCGCATCGACGGCCAGAAGACCGCCGCGTTCGAGATCGTCGACGTGCTCGGCCGCGCCCCCGACGTGCACTGCATCCCCGTCGGCAACGCGGGCAACATCACGGCCTATTGGAAGGGCTACCGCGAGTACCAGGACGCCGGACGTTCGGCACAGCTCCCGGCCATGCTCGGGTTCCAGGCGGAGGGCGCGGCGCCGCTCGTGCTCGGCCACCCGGTCGAGCACCCAGAGACGATCGCCACCGCAATCCGCATCGGCAAGCCGGCTTCGTGGTACGGCGCGACCGCGGCCGCGAGCGAATCGGGCGGTGGCATCTACGCCGTCTCCGACGAGGAGATCCTCGCGGCCTACCGCTTCCTCGCCGCGAGCGAGTCGGTCTTCTGCGAGCCCGCGTCGGCCGCCTCGGTCGCAGGGCTCCTCAAGGTCGGCGTGCCCGCCGGCGCGACCGTCGTCTGCACGCTCACCGGCCACGGCCTGAAGGACCCCGACCGCGCCATCGCCGAGATCGCGGTGCCGTCCACCGTCGATGCCGAGTACGACGCGATCCGAGCCGAGCTGGGCCTCTGACGGCTGGGCATCTGACTGCTGGGCCGTTTGTCAGGCCGGGTCGATGCGGCCATGTTGCCGTCGAGCGAGAACGCGTAGAGCTCTCCGTCCGGTCCTTCGCCGAAGGACTCGAGGTTGTCCATCTGGAGGCCGAGGTCGTGGAGCTCGACCCGGGCGCCGTCGCGCTGCCGCATGCCGGTGACCTTGCCGTTGCAGAAGTCGGCGAACAGGTACGCGCCCGTGAGCCCGGGAATCCGCTTCCCGCGATAGACGTAGCCGCCCGTCACCGCGCACCCGTCGCTCGTTCGGTACTCGTAGATGGGGCCGACCGCTCCCGGCGGTGCGGCGCCCTTGAACGGGTGGTTGCCCTCGAGGCGCGCCCACCCGAGGTTCGCCCCCCGCCCCGACCCGGCCGCGAGGAAGTCGACCTCTTCCCACGCGCTCTGGCCGACGTCGCCGATCCAGAGGTCGCCGGTGCTGCGGTCGAACGAGTAGCGCCACGGGTTGCGGAGGCCGTAGGCCCAGATCTCGGGCCGGGCGCTGGCGCGGCCGACGAAGGGGTTGTCCGGCGGGATCGTGTACGGGCGACCGCCCGACGGCCGCGGGTCGATGCGCAGCATCTTTCCGAACAGTGTGCCGAGCGACTGCGCGTTGTCGTTGGGGTCGCCGGCGCCCCCACTGTCACCCATGCCGATCCACAGCATCTTGTCCGGTCCGAACACGAGGTTCCCGCCGTTGTGGTTCGGGAACGGGTCGTCGAAGAAGAGGAGCTCGCGGCGGGTGGTGGTGTCGGCCCGGTCGCCCTTCATCGTGTACTCGACGACGCGGCCGTCGCCGCCACGGTCGGTGTACTGCACGTAGAGGCGAGAGCCGTCGGGTGAGAACGCGGCGCCGAGGAAGCCCTGCTCGCCCGAGTTCGTGACGAGGTTGGAGATGTCGAGCACGGGCGTGGGATCGAGCTCGCCGCCGCTCAGTCTGCGTACCCGACCGGGCTTCTCTGCGCGGTAGAGCGCGTCGTCGCCGGTGCGCACCGCGAGCGCGAGCGGCTGGGTGAGCCTCGCCACCGTGGTGAGCTCGAGCTTCACGTCGGCGAGGGGCTGTGGTCGAGCCGATGTCGTGGGCGAGGCGGTCGCCGGCTCGTCCGTCGCCGCCGACGTCCGGGTCGTGGTCGTCCGCGGCGCCGCGCTCGTCTTGTCGTGGTTGCTCCCGCACGCGTCGCCGAGCAGGGCGAGGAGGACGAGAGCCACGAGAGGGGATCGGGCCCGCATGGAGCCCGAGGGTAGTGAGGAGGGCGCCGATACGATCGGCAGCGCATGAAGCGCAAGTACGTGGTGTGCGTGCCCGACGGCGCGTCCGACGAGCCGCTGGCGGAGCTCGGGGGGCGCACGCCGCTCGAGGCTGCGGCCCTGCCGGTGCTCGCGGCGCTCGCGGCGCGGGGGGAGGTGGGCCGGGCCGCCACCATCCCGCCCGGACTCCCTCCCGGCAGCGACGTCGGCAACCTCTCGATCCTGGGTTACGACCCGGCCCGCCACCACACCGGTCGGGCACCGATCGAAGCCGCGGCCATGGGCGTCGACTTGGACGACGACCAGGTGGCCTACCGGTGCAACCTGGTACAGGTCGACGACGGGGTGATGGTCGACTTCGCGGGCGGTCACCCGTCGTCGGACGACGCGCGGCGCGTCATCGCCGCGCTCGACGACGAGCTCGGCGACGAGCGGGTGCGGTTCCACGCGGGCGTGCAGTACCGCCACCTCGTCACCGCGCCCGAGGCGTGGGTCGACGCGGAGTGCACCCCGCCGCACGACCTCACCGGCCGGGCCGCGGTGTGGCCCACGGGGCCTGCCGCCCCGTTGCTCCGCGAGTTGATGGATGCGTCCCGTGCGATCGTCCCCCGCTTCGGGTTGGCGGCCAACCAGGTGTGGTTGTGGGGGCAGGGCCGCCGGCCGCGCCTGCCGTCGTTCAAGGACACCTACGGGGTCGACGCGCAGCTGGTGTCGGCCGTCGACCTCGTGCGCGGCCTCGGCGCGCTCACCGGGATCCCGGCCGTTGCGGTCCCCGGGATCACGGGTTGGTACGACACCAACTACGAGGGCAAGCGCGACGCGTGCCTCCAGGCCCTCGCCGACGGCGCCGACCTCTTCCTCATCCACGTGGAGGCGAGCGACGAGGCCGGCCACGCGGGCGACGCGGCGGAGAAGGTGCGCGCGCTGGAGAACTGGGACACGCGCATCCTCGGCCCCCTCGTGGCCGCGCTCGACCGCGACTTTCGGCCGTGGCGGCTGCTCCTCCTGCCCGACCACCCGACGCCGACGCGCCTCAGGACGCACACGTCCGACCCGGTGCCCTACCTGCTCGTCGACTCCGAGGCGCCGGGACCGGGCGGCGTCTACACCGAGCGCGCCACCGCGGCCGCCGAGCCGGTGCCGGGTCACACCCTCATGGCCCGGCTCATCGGCTGAGCCGATGGACCGCGACCCTCAACTGCGTGATCCTCAACTGCGGAACATCCACCTGCGCGAGCTGCTCGTCGGCATCGAGGGCCTGGCCCTGCTGCGCAGGCTGCTCGTCGGCGACGACGAGGAGGCCACCGCCCGCATCGCAGAGGTCCGCCGACTGGTCGACGAAGCGGGTGACGCCGCGTTCGGTCTGTCCGCGGCGGCGCCCGAGCTCGGCGTGCGCGACGGGTACGCGGCCTGGTCGGCCACCTACGACGAGCCCGGCAATCCGTTGATCGGCGTGGAGCAGCCGGCCGTGTGGGCGGTTTTGGACGCGGCGCGACCGGGGCGTGCGCTCGACGCCGCCTGCGGCACCGGCCGTCACGCTCGACGCCTCGCCGACCGGGGCCACCGTGTCGTGGGCGTCGACGGATCCCCGGAGATGCTGGCGCGCGCGCAGGCGCAGGTGCCCGAGGGCCACTTCTCCCAGGGCGACCTCCGCGACCTGCCGCTGCCGTCGGATGCGTTCGACGTCGTGGTGTGCGCCCTCGCCTTCGATCATGTAGCGGATCTCGCCCAACCGGTGGCCGAGCTCGCCCGCGTGCTGCGTCCCGGCGGACGTCTCGTCGTCTCCGACGTGCACCCGGTGCTCACTTCTATCGGCGTCGCTGCGTACTTCCGCGGCGCGGACGGCGCGAGCGCCTTCATGCGCAACCACGGTCATGTGCACTCCGAGTACCTCGAGGCGTTCGCGGCCGCCGGGCTCGAGGTGCGCCGGTGCATCGAGCCTCGCTTCGGTGACGACGAGGTGGCCGCCCAGAGCCTCGGCATGGCCTTCGTGCCCGAGGCCACACGTGCCGCCTACGACGGCCTGCCCGGTGCGCTCGTCTGGGAGGTGGTCAGGAGTAGCGGGTGATGTAACCCCGCGTCCTGAAGGTCGCGAGCATGCGGGTGACGAAGGCCAGACCGATGACCGCGGCCACCACGGTCGTCCCCGCGGCGATGCCCAGCTCGCTCCACGGCAGCGTGCGGCCGTCGATAACGGCGCGTCCCGCGCTGAACGCATGGGTCGTGGGCAGCGCTTGGGCCACCGGCCTGAGCAGCCAGGGGAGTGACCGCACGGGGTAGAAGACGCCCGACAGCGGCATCACGACGAAGAGGATGCCCCACGCCAGTGCCTCCGCCCCGCTTCCGAAGCGCAGCACGAGGCCCATCACGAACAGTGCGATGACCCAGCCCACGATCAGGAGGATCGAGGCGATGGGGATGAGGCTCCACCCCAGGTCGGTGATGTTGAAGGCGTAGAAGCCGAACGCGGTGAGCGCCACCACGCCGACCCCCATGGCCAGCTTGATCAAGCCGAAGAGGGCGACGCCCGCGACGTACTCGACCTCGCGCAACGGCGTCACCATCAGGTTGAGCAGGTTGCGCGACCAGGTCTCCTCGAGGAAGCCCGTCGAGAGCGAGATCTGCGACTGGTACACGACGTGCCACAGCAGGATCCCCGTCAGCAGGTAGCCCGCGGCCACCTTGCCGCCGGTGGTCTGGTGCGACACGAACACGCCGATCGATCCGAACAGCAGCACGTCGACGAGCGGCCAGATGGTGACGTCGAACAGACGATGGGGACTTCGTTGGAGGACGTACGCGTGCCGGCGCGCCACCGCCCTGATGCGCAGCCACGGCAGATTCACGGTGTGGCGGCTCATGCGCGATCGGTCTCCTGCGCACCGGCCGCGGTGCGTCCCTCGTCGGCCAGATGGAGGAACACGGCCTCGAGGTCGTCGCGGCCGAAGCGGGCGGCCGCCGCGTCGGGGGTGCCGTCGGCGACGATGCACCCCGCCGACATGAACACCACGCGCTCACAGAGACGCTCGACCTCGAGCATGTTGTGGCTGGTGACGAGCAGCGAGATGTTGTCCTCGTCGCACAACGCCCGCAGGCCCACGCGCACCCGCTGGGCCACATCCGGGTCGAGCGAGGCCGTGGGCTCGTCGAGCACGAGCAGGCGCGGACGGTGGAGCGTGGCCTTGACGATCCCGACGAGCGTGCGTTGCCCGGAGGAGAGCTCGGTGCCCATCGCGGTGGCGAGCCGCCCGATGCCGAAACGTTCGAGCGCGCTGTCGATGAGTGGCCCGGGCTCGGCGATGCCGTAGAGCTGGCCGTACATGCGAAGGAACTCGCGGACGCGCATTCGCTCGGCGAGGGGCAGGTAGCCGGCCGCGAACCCGACCTCTGCGAGCGCGGCGGTGCGCCCGCGTGGCAGCCGGTGGCCGAGGATCTCGACCCAACCCTCGTCGGGTGTGATCACGCCGAGCAGCATCATCAGCGTCGTGGTCTTGCCCGCGCCGTTCGGTCCGAGCAGCGCGACGCGCGCGCCGGCCTGCACCTCGAGGTCGATGCCGTCGACGGCGAGCACGCCCCGGTAACGCTTGCGCAGGCCCTCGGCCCGCAGGACGACGTCCACCGCGACACTCTGACAGACCCGTCAGTCGGGGCGCGGGTGAATTCTCACCGACCCACAACCGCTACAATGTGGGGGTTCCGTTCCTCTCTCGAGGACGCGCGAGACCTTGCGGACTCTCGTTCTCGTGGATGGTGAGCACTACCCCCCCGTCGTGCGCGCCGCCATCGAGCACATCTCTTCCCGGATTCCGGGTTGCGCCGTCGTCGGCGCCGCCCTCCTCGGCGGTCGCGAGAAAGTCGCGCTCGACGGCAGCTTCGACGTCGGTGTGCCGCTGGTCGTGGGTCCCACCCCCGAGGACGCCATGGGCGCGGCGATGGCCCGGTTCTCGCCCGAGCTGGTGCTCGACCTCTCGGACCAGCCCGTCGTCGACCTGCGCGTGCGCATGAAGCTGGTGACGATCGCGTTGGTGAACGGTGTGCCCTATCAGGGTGCCGACTTCCGCTTCGACCCTCCTCCGCGCCCACGGGTTGCGACCAAGCCGACTGTGGCCGTGATCGGCACGGGCAAGCGAACGGGCAAGACCGCGGTGTCGGCCCATCTCGCCCGGCTCCTCGCGGCGCGCGGCACGCCGCCGGTGATCGTCGCCATGGGACGGGGCGGGCCCGCCGAGCCGGAGCTCGTCGACCCGGCCACGTTCGACCTGAGCCCGAAGGGGCTCGTCGAGCTGGCGCTGTCGGGCCGTCACGCCGCGAGCGATCATCTCGAGGACGCGCTGACCGCGGGGGTCGTGACCATCGGCACGCGGCGGTGCGGCGGCGGGATGGCCGGCGCCCCCGCGGACAGCACCTTCGCGGACGGCGTGGTGCTCGCGAACTCGCGACCCGAGCACGTGCTCGTGCTCGAGGGCAGCGGCCAGGCCATTCCTCCCGTGCACGCGGACGCCACCATCTGTGTGGTGCCTGCGGACGGCATCCGGGCCATCACGGAAGGGCTCGGGCCCTATCGCGTATTGCTGAGTGACGCGGTTGTGATTACCATGGCTGAGGCACCATTCGCCGTCTCGGGCGCGGCCGACGTAGAACGAAGCGTCCGGGGGGTGGCACCAGGGGCTCGGGTCACCCGCACCGGGTTGCGGCCCTTCCCCCTCGAGCCGGTCTCCGACCGCACCGTCTTCTACGTCACCACCGCACCGGCTTCCGCCATCGATCTCATGGTGGGCCACCTCGAGCGGGAGCACGGCTGCACGGTCGTCGGTACGTCCACCCACCTGGCCCACCGGCCGAAGTTGTCGGAGGACCTGGAGCGGGCGGGTGAAGCCGAGGTCTTGCTCGTCGAGCTCAAGGCGGCGGCGGTCGACCTCGCCGCGAGGCTCGCCCTCGAGCGAGGCCTCGAGGTCGTCTTCTGTGACAACCGGGTCGTTTCTCTAGGAGGAGACGGCAGTTTCGACGAGCTGGCACTGGCAACCACCGACCTCGCCGTCGAGCGCTACAACCCATGAGCCCCACAACATCCCACCACGGTGCTTCGCAGAGGCACGTGGTCATCACCGACCAGGAGTACGAGCTGCCCTACTCGAAGGGCCTGATGGCGTCGTCGATCATGGCCACCGGTCTGGCGCCGGCGCGCGCGTTCCACGTGGCCGAGGTGATCGAGGCCCGTCTCCACGTCCGGGAGGAGGCGTCGATCACGCGCGACGAGCTCAACGCGCTGGCGCGCGAAGTGTTGGGCGACGAGGTGGGAACCCGGTACGGAGACTCGTTCGCCAAGTGGCAGATGGTCAACCGCCTCGAGCTCCCGCTCGTCGTGCTGCTCGGCGGGGCCACCGGCGTGGGCAAGTCCACCATCGCCACCATGCTCGCCAGCCGGCTCGGGATCACCCGGGTCATTCCCACCGACGCAATTCGCGAGGTGTTGCGTTCCGCGTTCACCAAGGACATCTTCCCCACCCTTCACACGTCGTCGTTCGACGCCGCCCGCCTGGTGCGCCACCCGCTTCCCCGGGGCGCCGACCCGGTGGTGGTGGGCTTCCGCGACCAGGCCTCCGCGGTCGCGGTGGGTGTCGACGCCCTCGCCCGCCGGGCCATCGAGGAGGGCACCGACCTCATCATCGAGGGTGCTCACGTCGTGCCCGGCTTCCTCGACGGGAAGCAGTTCGAAGGTCAGGCGGTTGTCGTGCCGATGGTGGTGACAGTCGACGACGAGGAGCTACACCGCAGCCACTTCGCGATTCGGGCGCTCGAGACGGGCAACCGACCGCGCGAGCGCTACCTCGACTTCTTCGACAACATCCGCAAGCTGCAGAAGTACATCAAGTCGCTGGCCCTCCAGCACGGTGTTCCGATCGTGCCCTCCTACAACCTCGATGCGACCTTGTCCCAGGTGATCGACCTGGTCGTCGGCGAGGCGATCAACGCCGTTCCCACGCAAGCCGCCGTTCCCAAGCAAGCCGCCGTTCCGAACCGTGTCCGGCAAACCGAGAGAGGCACCCGATGAGCACCCAGCCAGAGACGCTCGAGCGTTCCGTCCTGGAACGGAAGGAACGTGAGGAGCTGCAGACGATCGCCGGCGCCATGGGTGTGAAGGCATCTGCGCGCGCCTCGAAGGCGACCCTCATCGACCACATCCTCCGGGAGGCAGGCGTGGAGACGGCGGACGAGAAGCCGCGGCGCGCCCGTCGGTCGGCGGCCGACGCCAACGGCGAGAGCGACGCGGAGGCCGATGTCGAGGTCGCGGCCGAGGGCCGTGACGGCAGTGACGGCGGTGAGACGGGTGGCGGCGACGGTCGAGCCGCCGACGCGCGAGCGACGACGACCGTGGCGGCCGGCGACGGCACGACCGCGACCGACCACACCTCCGATGCGACGACCTCCGATGCGACAACCTCCGATGCGACAACGTCCGACAAGGCCGCGGCGGCCGACGGCGGGACCGCGAGCCCCGGAGCCGAGGTGCGGACCGGCAACCGCCAACGCGAGCCGCGGAGCGACCGCAGCGGAGGAGGGAACCAGGGCAACCAGGGGAGCCAGGGAGGCCAGGGTGGCGGCGGCGCCCAGCCGGAGCCGGGCAACCGTCGCAGTCGTCGGCGGCGCGGACGCGACCGTGAGCGCGGTGGCGGCGGCGAGCGTGAGTTCCAGGGCGGCGGCCAGGAGCCGCAGTACCAGGGCGAGCCCATCGACGTCGAGGGGATGCTCGACCTGCGCGACGAGGGCTACGGCTTCCTTCGCGCCGGCGGCTACCTCGCGACCGCGAACGACGTGTACGTCTCGCTCAGCCAGGTGCGACGCTTCGCGCTGCGCAAGGGCGACTACCTGAAGGGCGCGAGCCGGCCGGCCGGCAGCAACGAGAAGTACCCGGCCCTCCTGCGCATCGACACCGTCAACGACATGACGCCCGACGACGCCCGCCTGCGTCCCCGGTTCGAGGACCTCACGCCGCTCTTCCCGGACGAGAAGCTGCGCCTCGAGGTGCCGGGTGACACCAACAACATGGTCGCCCGCATCGTCGACCTCATCTCGCCGATCGGGAAAGGCCAGCGCGGGCTGATCGTGTCGCCGCCGAAGGCGGGCAAGACCACCGTCCTCAAGCAGATCGCCCACTCCATCGAGGCCAACAACCCCGAGGTGCACCTGATGGTGCTCCTCGTCGACGAGCGACCGGAAGAAGTCACCGACATGCGTCGCTCGGTGAAGGGCGAGGTGGTGGCGTCGACGTTCGACCGGCCGTCCGACGAGCACACCCAGCTGGCCGAGCTCGCCATCGACCGGGCGAAGCGGCTGGTGGAGATGGGCACCGACGTGGTGATCGTGCTCGACGGCATCACGCGCCTGGCCCGGGCCTACAACCTGGCGGCGCCCGCGTCCGGCCGGATCCTGTCGGGCGGCGTCGACTCCGCCGCGCTCTACCCGCCGAAGAAGTTCTTCGGCTCGGCCCGCAACATCGAGGAAGGCGGCTCGCTCACGATCCTGGCGACCGCGCTCATCGAGACGGGCTCCCGGATGGACGAGGTGATCTTCGAGGAGTTCAAGGGCACCGGCAACATGGAGCTGCGGCTCGACCGCAAGCTGGCCGAGCGCCGCATCTACCCGGCGATCGACGTCGACGGCTCCTCCACCCGCCACGAGGAGCTGCTGTTCGAGCGCATCCAGCTCCAGCAGGTGTGGAAGCTCCGTCGGGTGCTCAACGCCCTCGAGGGTGGTGCGGGGCTCGAGCTGCTCATGGACAAGATCAAGACCACCAAGAGCAACGACGAGTTCCTCGCCGAGATCGCCAAGGCGCCGTCTCCGGCCGCATAGCGGGCCGACCTCTGTCACACTGAACGGGCTATGAGGACCGCCATTCACCCGTCGTACGAGACCGCGAGCGTCCGCTGCTCGTGCGGCAACACCTTCACGACCCGCTCGACCAAGACCGACCTCCACGTCGAGCTCTGCAACGAGTGCCACCCGTTCTTCACGGGCAAGCAGAAGCTCGTCGACACCGGCGGCCGGGTCGAGCGCTTCGAGCGCCGCTACGGCGGGCGTCGAGGCAAGAAGAAGTAGAC
>VAWU01000033.1 GCA_005888325.1 Actinomycetota bacterium | reverse complement strand
AAGCCGGTGTCGGTGTCCGGGATCTCGATCAGCGGCGCCGACGCGGCCAACTACACCTTCAACACCACCGCGAGCACCACCGCGGCCATCACCGCTCGAGCCCTCACGGTGAGCGCGGCGGGCGTCAACAAGGTCTACGACGGCACCACCGTTGCCTCGGTGACGCTGTCCGACAACCGGGTGGCCGGCGATCTCCTCACCGACGCCTCCACGGCGGCGAGTTTCGCGGACAAGAACGTCGGCACGGCCAAGCCGGTGTCGGTGACCGGGATCTCGATCAGCGGCGCCGACGCGGCCAACTACACCTTCAACACGACGGCCTCGACCACCGCCGACATCACCCCGAAGGCCGTGAGCGGCGCCTTCACCGCGGTCGACAAGGTCTACGACGGCACCAAGAACGCAACCATCACGTCACGGACCTTGAGCGGCGTGCTCGGCACCGACAGCGTCAGCCTCACCGGCGGCACCGCGCTCTTCGGTACAAAGCAGATCGGGACCAACAAGACCGTGACCGCCACCGGCTTCACCATCACCGGGCTCGACGCCGGCAACTACACGCCGGCTTCGACGACGCTGACGACGCTCGCCAGCATCTTCAAGAAGAACGCGCAGGGCGGATTCACCGTGGCCAACAAGGCGTACGACGGCACCAACGCGGCGACGATCACGAGCCGCACGGTCAGCGACGCAGTCCCGGGTGACGACCTGACGATCTCGGGTGGCACCGCCACGTTCGACTCGTCGAATGCGGGCACCGGCAAGATCGTGACCGCCAACGGACTCACCCTCGGTGGGTTGGACGCCGGCAACTACTACAACCTGCCGGGCACGCTCACTGCAACGGCCAACATCACCCCGAAGCCGTTGACCGTCACGGCCGACAGCAAGTCGATGGTGTCGGGTGGCAGCGCTCCGACGTTCACGGCCGGCTACTCCGGCTTCGTCAGCGGCGAGGGCCCGTCGAACCTCCTCGGGACGCTCGCGTTCCAGGTGCGAGACCAGGTGACCAACGCGGTGGTGGCCGTCGGGCCGTCGACCCCCGCCGGCAAGTACGACATCGTGCCCAGCGGCCTGAGCTCGGCGAACTACGCGATCAACTTCGTCAACGGAGCGCTGACGGTCAACCTCCGTATCGAGGGCTTCTACAGCCCTGTCGACATGACGGCGCCCGGCGGCACGAGGGTGTACAACCTGGTCAAGGCGGGCAGCACGGTGCCGTTGAAGTTCCGGGTGTACACCGGCACCAACCAGGTCACGGGCACGACAGGCATGAGCGTGTCGTACTCCGCCGTGGCGTGTGACACCGGCGTCATTGATCCTGATGTCATCACGGCGACGGCGACGGGTGGCACCGGGCTCCGCTACAGCAGCACCGATGGCCAGTTCATCTTCAACTGGGCGACGCCCTCAGGGGCGAGCAAGTGTTACCAGATGATGGTGACGGTCTCCGACGCCACGACGCTCCAGGGCGCGTACTTCAAAACGAAATGATCACGCCGTACATGGACGCGGGGTCGGGGCGCCCACCGGGTGCGCCGACCCCGCCCGCTCGAACCCTAGGATCGGCCGCCGAGATGTCCGAACCCGACCTCCCGTACGGGGATGGCACGGCCACCGAGTCGTCCACGAGCCGGCTTCCCTTGGTGCTCGCTCTCATCGTTCTGCTCGTCGCGGCGGCCGCGGTCGGCGCGTTCTTCGCGTTTCGCGGAGACGATCACAAACCGCCGAACAACGCCGTCTCGACGCGCAAAGGAAGCCCCACCGCCGAGCGCGACGTCGTCGCTGAGTCAAACGGCGACGGTGACCAGGAGACGAAATCCTTCACGGTGAAGGAAGGCTGGGAGATCCGCTGGGAGACCACGGGTGCAAGCCTCCAAGTCGCGATCACGGGCGACCGGGACTTCGGCACTGTCGTCAACCAGGTCGGTGCCGGCGGCGGCGCGACCTACCCGGTGGGGTCGGGCACCTTCCGGCTCGTCATCAAGGCTCGAGGGTCCTGGACCATCAAAGTCGTCAACCACAGCGCGCCGTAGCTTCCCGCGACTCGAGCAACCGGGCCGTCTATACTCACCGGACCGCTGTAGGTTTTTCCCGTAGGAGACGCGCGTGCCCGGAACCGTGGTCGTCGGTACCCAGTGGGGCGACGAGGGCAAGGGCAAGCTCACCGACCTCCTCGCCAAGGAGATGTCGATGGTCGTCCGGTACCAGGGCGGCCACAACGCGGGGCACACCATCGTCGTCGACGGTGAGGCGTTCGCGCTCCAGCTCGTCCCGAGCGGCGTCCTCTATCCGTTCATCACCCCGGTCATCGGAAACGGCGTGGTGGTCGACCCCGGGGTGCTGCTCGACGAGGTCGACATGTTGACCGCCCGTGGCGTCGACTGCAGCCGGTTGCGGGTGAGCGGCAACGCCCACCTGATCATGCCGTACCACCGGGAGCTCGACCGGGTGACCGAGCGCTATCTGGGCAAGGCGCGGCTGGGCACGACGAAGCGGGGAATCGGCCCGGCCTACGCGGACAAGGCGGCGAGAGTGGGCCTGCGCGTACAGGACCTGCTCGACCCGAAGATCTTCCGCGAGAAGCTCGACGTCGTCCTGAAGGAGAAGAACCTCATCCTCGCCAAGGTGTACAACCGCCTCGCGCTGCGCGCCGACGACATCGCCGCGCAGTACCTCGAAGAGCTGGCGCCGCGCATCGAGCCGATGATCTCCGACACCGTCGACCTGGTGCACCGGGCGCTCGAGGCGGGCCAGCACGTGCTGTTCGAGGGCGCGCAAGCCACGTTCCTCGACCTCGACCAGGGCACGTATCCGTTCGTCACGTCGTCGAACCCGTGTGCGGGAGGCGCTTGCACGGGCGCCGGCGTCGGCCCACGCGACATCCAGCGCATCATCGGGATCGCCAAGGCGTACGTGACGCGCGTCGGCGCGGGGCCGTTCCCGACCGAGCTGTTCGACGAGCAGGGTGAACTGCTCGTCGAGCGAGGCCACGAGTTCGGCACCAACACCGGTCGACGCCGGCGCACCGGCTGGTTCGACGCGGTCATGTTGCGGCACGCGGTCCGGCTCAACAGCCTCACCGAGGTCGCGCTGACGAAGCTCGACGTGCTCGACGTGTTCGACACGCTGAAGGTGTGCGTTGCCTACGAGGCCGACGGCGAGCGCTACGAGCACGTGCCCTACCACCAGTCGGTGCTGCACAAGGTCACACCGATCTACGAGGAGCTACCGGGTTGGCATGCCGACCTCACGGAGGCGACGTCGCTTGCCGACCTGCCTCAGGCCGCGCGCGACTACGTCGAGTTCCTCGCCGCACAGGCCGGCGTGCCGGTCAGCCTGGTCGGGGTCGGCCCCGGCCGGGAGCAGTTCGTCCACTTCGCAGCATGAAGCGGCGATGAGGGTCTGCGTCGTCGGCAGCGGCGGACGTGAGCACGCGCTTGCCGACGTGCTCGGACGGACCGCCGACGTCGTGGTCACGCCGGGCAACGCAGGCATCCCCGACTCGACGGCCACACCGCCGGAGGAGGTCGACGCCGAGCTGTTCGTCGTCGGGCCGGAGGCGCCGTTGGTCGACGGGCTGGCCGACCGGCTGCGGGCGCAGGGAAAGCACGTGTTCGGGCCGGGTGCCGACGGGGCGCGGCTCGAGGGGTCGAAGGCATGGATGAAGGAGGTGCTCGCCGAGGCCGGTGTGCCGACCGCGCGCCACCGCGCGTTCACCGAGGTCGAGCCCGCGCTCGCGTATCTGCGTACGCTGCCCGGCCTCTACGTGGTCAAGACCGACGGGCTCGCGGCCGGCAAGGGCGTGTTCGTCACCGAGTCGCTCGACGAGGCGGCCGACGACGTGCGCGCCAAGCTGTCGGGCGCCTCGTTCGGCCCCGCGGGCCGGCGGGTGGTGGTCGAGGAAGGCCTCACCGGCCCCGAGCTGTCGGTGCTGTGCGTCTGTGACGGCGACCGGGGCGTGCCCCTTGCCCCTGCCCAGGACTTCAAGCGGGTGGGCGACGGTGACGCGGGGCCCAACACGGGCGGCATGGGTGCGTTCTCACCGGTGCCGGGCATCGACCTGGAGATGGTGGTCGAGGTGGCGGTCGAGCCCACGTTGGAAGCGTTGCGGAAACGCGACATCGACTATCGGGGTGTGCTCTACGCCGGTCTGATGCGCACCCCCGACGGGCTGAAGGTCATCGAGTTCAACGTGCGCTTCGGCGATCCCGAGGCGCAGGTCGTGCTGCCCCGACTCTCGTGTGACCTCGCGGCCATCCTCGCCGAGGCCGCCAACGGGAGGACGGAGACGGCACCGACGTTCGTACCCGACGCCACGGTCTGTGTCGTGCTGGCGGTCGAGGGCTATCCGGAGTCGCCGCGAGCGGGCGACCTCATCACCGGCATCGACTCGGCCGAGGCGCTCGACGGGGTCACCGTGTACTGCGCGGGTGTGAGGGCGGGCGGGCGCGCCGGTGAGCTGGTCACCGCGGGCGGCCGGGTGCTGAACGTGATCGCGCGTGCGTCGACGCTCACGACCGCGAGGGAACGGGCCTACGAGGCCGTGGGGCGGATCAGCTGGCCGGGTATGCAATTCCGCACCGACATCGCCGCCGCGGCTGCTAACAAAGAGCCGTGAAGGTCGCCGTCCTGATGGGCTCGCCCAACGATCGCGAGAAGATGGCGCCGGCCGTCGCCACGCTCGGGGAGTTCGGCCTCGAGGTCGATGAACGGGTGCTCTCGGCCCACCGCACGCCCGACGACGTCGCCGCGCTCGCCCGTTCGGCGCGCGAGCAGGGTTACGTCGCGCTCATCTGCGCGGCGGGGATGGCGGCCCACCTGGCCGGAGCGGTGGCCGCCCAGACCACGCTGCCGGTCGTCGGGGTGCCGCTGTCCGGGGGCGCGCTGAACGGTGTCGACGCGCTCTACTCGACCGTGCAGATGCCGAGAGAGATCCCGGTGGCCACCGTCGCCATTGACGGGGCGCTCAACGCCGCGCTGCTCGTCGTGCAGATGCTCGCCATCTCCGACGCGGATCTGGCCGAGCAGCTCGCCGAGCGCCGCCGCCGGCTGGCGGCGCGCTAGGTGTCAGTTCCGCACGAGGCCGCGTTGCGTGTGGCGCACGCCGGCCGCCACGAGGGCACAGGGCACGCAGTAGGGCGGCTTCTTGGGGCCCTTCGCGTACACGAGGCACATCTCACAGAAGCCGTTCTGGCAGGTGCGGCAGGCGCCGACCGCGTCGTCGAAGATGTGCTTGAAACACTTGCCCATCGTGGTCCTCGCTGGCTCGGGGGGTCTCGTACGAGGGTAAGGCGCCCACTCTCCGTGTCCAATGGGTCACTTGCCTCATTTGACCCCTTTTGGGAGTGGGACGGGTGATCCCCCGGTACGCACGTCCCGAGATGGCCGCCCTGTTCACCGACGAGGCCCGCCTGGCCCGGTGGCTGGAGGTCGAGGTGCTCGTGGCGGAGGCGCTCGCATCGGTGGGGGTGGTCCCGGAGGACGACGCCAAGGCCATCCGGGAGCGCGCCCCGGAGGTCACGCCCGCCTTCGTCGCCGCGGTGGCCGAGCGCGAGCGGGTGACCGACCACGACTTGGCGGCGTTCGTCGACGTCGTCCAGACGGCCATCGGCCCCCCCGCCGGCAAGTGGGTCCACCACGGGCTGACGTCGAGCGACGTGGTCGACACCGCGCAGTGCGCCACCCTCACCGAGGCAGCCGACCTGCTGGTGCGGGCCGGCGGCGAGCTGGTCGCCACGCTCAAGCGCCGGGCCATCGAGTTCCGGTCCACGCCGATGGTCGGTCGCACCCACGGTGTGCACGCGGAGCCGACCACCTTCGGAGCCAAGCTCGCGCTGTGGTGCCTTCAGGCCGACCGCGACCGCACGCGTCTGCGGCGGGCGCGCGACGCGGTGGCCGTGGGCAAGCTCTCGGGCGCGGTGGGCACGTACTCCAACATCGACCCGCAGGTCGAGCGACGGGTGTGCGAGGCGCTCGGACTCACACCCGTGCCCGCGAGCCAGGTAATCGCCCGCGACCGTCACGCCGAGTACCTCTGGGCGTGCGCGTGCGCGGGAGCGTCGGTCGAGCAGTTCGCCACCGAGGTGCGTCATCTTCAGCGCACCGAGGTCCGCGAGGTCGAAGAGCCGTTTCGGGCCGGGCAGAAGGGCAGCTCGGCCATGCCCCACAAGCGCAACCCGATCACGTGCGAGCGGCTGACGGGCCTGGCGCGCGTGCTGCGCGCGAACGTCGCGCCCGGGCTCGAGGACGTGGCGCTCTGGCACGAGCGTGACATCTCCCATTCGTCGGTCGAGCGCGTGGTCCTGCCCGACTCGTCGCTCCTCGCCGACTACATGCTGGCGAAGATGCGTGACGTGGTCGAAGGCATGCGCGTGTACCCCGAGCGCATGCTCGACAACATCGGACGATCCCACGGCCTGGTGTTCAGCCAGCCTGTGCTCCTCGCGCTCGTCGCGGCGGGGCTCTCCCGCGACGACGCGTACCGGGTCGTCCAGGAGGTGGCGACGGCCGCGTGGGAGAGCGACCGGTCGTTCCGGTCACTGCTCGAGGCCGACGGGCGGGTGCCGCTGACCGCCGAGCAGCTCGACGAGGCGTTCAGCCTCGAGCGGGCGCTGCGAAATGTCGGATCCGTGTTCGAGGCCATCGAGGAGGTCGAATGACGCTTAAACACACATATCGCGGGAAGGTGCGCGACATCTACGAGGTCGACGAGCGGCATCTGCTGATGGTCGCGTCCGACCGCATCTCCGCTTTCGACGTGGTCATGCCCGAGCCGGTGCCCGACAAGGGTCGAGTGCTCACGGCCATCACCGCCTTCTGGCTCGACCAGCTGGCCGACGTCGCGCCCAGCCACCTCGTGAGCGTCGATCCGGGCGACTTCCCCGCCGGCGCGGACGACATCGAGGGTGTGGCGGGCCGGGGGATGCTCGTGCGCCGGGCAGAGATGCTGAAGATCGAGTGCATCGTGCGCGGCTACCTCTCGGGGTCGGCGTGGAAGGAGTACCGGGCGTCGGGCACGATGCACGGAACGCCGCTCCCCGACGGCATGCGCGAGTCGGAGGCGCTGCCCGAGCCGGTGTTCACCCCGTCGACGAAGTCCGACGCGGGCCACGACGAGAACATCACCTTCGACGCCGCGGTCGCGATCGTGGGAGCCGACCTTGCGGCCTCGGCGCGCGACATCTCGCTGGCCGCCTACGCGCGGGGCGCGGCGTGGGCGGCGGCGCGGGGCATCCTGATCGCCGACACCAAGTTCGAGCTCGGCCTGATCGACGGCAGACTCGCCATCTGCGACGAGGTGCTCACGCCCGACTCCTCGCGCTTCTGGCCCGCGGACGAGTGGGAGCCCGGTACCACACCCCCGTCGTTCGACAAGCAGCCGGTGCGCGACTGGCTCGAGGCAGAGGGTTGGGACAAGAAGCCGCCGCCGCCGCACCTGCCCGGCGCAATCGTCGACGCGTCGCGGCAGCGCTACGTCACCGCGTACGAGCGCATCACCGGAAAGGCCTTTGCCGAATGGTACGGCGTGGGAGAGTGAGCGCGTGAGGTTTCCCGTGCTCGTCGAGGTGCGCCTGCGGCCCGGCATCGCCGACCCCCAGGGCGCCACCATCGAACGCGCGCTCCCGGCGCTCGGCTTCGAGGGTGTCCACGACGTGCAGGTGGGCAAGGCGTTCCGCTTCACGGTGGAGGCACCCGACGAGTCGTCGGCCCGCCAGCTCGCCGAGGCGCTCTCGCAGCGGCTTCTCGCCAACCCGGTGATCGAGGCGACGAGCGTGGCGGTCGGACCATGACCGCGAGTGTTGGCGTGGTCCTCTTCCCCGGTTCGAACTGCGAGCACGACGTGATCGAGGCGATCCGGCGGCTCGGCGGCGACGCACGCATCGTGTGGCACGGCGACCGCGTTCTCGGCGACGTCGACGCGGTCGTCCTGCCCGGGGGCTTCGCCCACGGTGACTACCTGCGCCCGGGCGCGCTCGCCCGTTTCTCGCCCGTGATGACGGCCGTGAGCGCCTTCGCCGCCGACGGGGGCCCGGTGGTCGGCATCTGCAACGGGTTCCAGGTGCTCACCGAAGCGGGGCTGTTGCCCGGCGCCTTGCAGAAGAATCGCGGCCTCAAGTTCCTCTGCACGACGGTGTCGTTGCGGGTGGAGTCCGCCGACTCGATCCTCACGTCCGAGACCGCTGTCGGTCATGTCGTGCGGGTGCCGATCAACCATTTTGAGGGCAATTACACGTGCACGACCGAGACCCTGGCCGAACTACGGGGTGAGGACCGCGTGATCCTGCGCTATCTCGACAATCCCAACGGCTCGATCGACGACATCGCCGGAATCTGCTCCGCCGGCCGCAACGTCGTCGGGCTCATGCCGCACCCGGAACGCGCCTCTGATGCACTCCTCGGCTCGTCGGACGGGGTCCCGATGCTGCGGTCGCTGCTCGCGGCCGCTTCAGGCCGCTCCGCGCCGCACCGCGCCCTCGACGCGGTCGGCTAGCCGGCCGCCCGGCCGATCCCCGCCCGCCGCAGCACCGACGGGTCGACGCCGGCCTCCCGCCAAGCCGCGTAGGAGATGCCCTTGCGCTGCCCGTAGGGCCCGGCGGCGGCCACGAACTCCTCCTCGAGGGCCGAAAGGTCGACGGTGGTATCCGCCGCCGCCAGCTCGCGTTGGAGGTTGAGGCGCTCCTGCACCAACTGGAGGCGGCTGAGGGGGTCGACGTCCGGCAGCTTTTCCTCGATGACGGTCAGCCGCTTTTGCACCGATTCCGGGGTGCGCTTGCGCCCTCGCTTCGGCTTGTGGGCCTCGAGCGCCTCCAGGTAACGGCGGACTGCCCGACCCTGTTCTCGACCCTCGGCCAGCGCGGCCTTGTGGCTGTTCGACATAGGCGAGCGGGTGCGTCTTTCCGTCGTAGACATTGTGGTGAGTCTGCCGCCTCCGCGTATCGATGACAACTCCGTCAGTCGCGGGCCCATTTAGGGCGAGAATCGGTCGAGCGCAAGGGGTCATTGCCGGTCTCCGCGTCCGGCTACGGTGAGCGGAGATGGCTGTCGAGCACACGAGCGAGCCCCCGATCCACCGAGCTCTCGGCCTCACCGACGACGAGGCTTCGGCCATCGAGCGACTGCTCGGCCGCCTTCCCAACCCGCTCGAGCTGGCGATGTACGCGGTGATGTGGTCGGAGCACTGCTCGTACAAGTCGTCGAAAGGTCTCCTCAGACGCCTGCCGACGGAGGCGCCGTGGGTGCTCGTGGGCCCAGGGGAGAACGCCGGTGTGATCGACGCCGGCGACGGCATCGCCGTCGCGCTCCGCATCGAGAGCCACAACCACCCGTCCGCGGTGGAGCCCTACCAGGGCGCGGCCACGGGCGTCGGAGGCATCCTGCGTGACATCTTCACCATGGGGGCGCGGCCGATCGCGGTGATGGACGCGCTGCGCTTCGGTCCCCTCGACGACCCCCGGAGCCGGTGGATATTCGAGGGCGTCGTGAGCGGGATCTCGGGCTACGGCAACTCGGTCGGCGTGCCCACGGTCGGCGGCGAAGTCGTATTCGACGAGTGCTACGCGGAGAACCCGCTCGTCAACGTGCTCTGCGTCGGCGTGATGCCCCGCGACAACCTGGTGCTCGGGAGGGCGTCGGGGCCGGGCAACCTCGCGGTGCTAATCGGCTCGGCCACCGGTCGCGACGGCATCGGCGGCGTGAGCGTGCTCGCCTCCGCCGGCTTCGGCAGCCCGACCTCCGCCGGAGGCGGAAAGGCCGGCGTCGACGAGGAGTCCAAGCGACCGAGCGTGCAGGTGGGCGACCCCTTCGAGGAGAAGCGGCTCATCGAGGCGTGCCTCGCCCTGTACGACGCCGGGCTCGTCGTCGGCATCCAGGACCTGGGAGGCGCGGGGCTGACGTGCGCGACCAGCGAGACGGCGTCGCGCGGCGGCGTCGGTATGGACGTCTACGTCGACGAGGTGCCCCAGCGGGAGCCCGGCATGGCGCCGTTCGAGGTGATGACGAGCGAGAGCCAGGAACGCATGCTGGCGATCATCCGGCCCGAGCACCTCGACGACGTCTTCGACCTGTGCCGGCGCTGGGAGGTGCGCGCGTCGGTCGTCGGCACCGTGACCGCGGGGAGACAGCTGCGGATCCTCGACCGGATGGACGGCGAGGTGCTCGCGGAGGTGCCTGCCGCCACCCTGCACGACGACGCCCCGATGTACGACCGGCCCCGCCGGCGCCCGGCCGACCTCGACGCCCGCCGCGTCGACGACCCGGCGCGAGCCGTGCCCGCTCCGGTCGATTGCGCGACCGATCTCCTCCGCCTGCTGAGCGACACCTCGTGGGTGTGGTCGCAGTACGACCACCAGCTGTTCCTCAACACCGTCGAAGGGCCGGGAGGCGACGCTTCGGTGCTCCGGCTGAAGGCGCCCGACCTGGCGGGCCCGTCCTCGCGGGCGATGGCCCTCAGCACCGACGGCAACGCCCGCTGGTGTGCGCTCGACCCTCGTCGGGGGACGGCACTGATCGTGGCCGAAGCCGCGTTGAACGTCGCGTGCGCGGGCGCGCTCCCGGTCGCGCTCGTCAACTGCCTCAACTTCGGCAACCCCGAGCACCCCGAGGTGATGTGGCAGCTCGCGGAGGCGATCGACGGCATGGCCGAGGCGTGTCGCGCCTTCAACCTGCCCGTGGTCGGCGGCAACGTGAGCCTCTACAACGAGAGCCGCGGCCGCGACATCGACCCGACGCCTGTCGTCGGTGTGCTCGGTCTGATCGACCGGCTCGACCACCGCCCGCCCCCCGCGGCTCTCGTCGACGGAACCTCGCTCGTTCTGCTGGGAGAGACGCGGCCGGAGCTCGGGGGCTCCGCGTGGGCGTGGCAGCTGCACGACCATCATGGTGGCGTGCCTCCGACCCTCGACCTCGAGCGTCACCGCGCCCTGCTCGAGCTCGTGCGCGCCCTCGTCGTCGAAAGACGCCTCGCCGGCGTTCACGACGTGTCCGACGGCGGGCTCGGCGTGGCGCTCGCGGAGATGGCGGTGCGCTCGGGCGTCGGGTTCAAGGTGACGGGTGTGGCGGACCACCTCTCGCTGTTCTCCGAGTCGCCGTCACGCGTCGTGACGTGCGTCGAGGGCGCAGAGGTCGCCGCGGTGACCTCACGGGCGGTCGCGGCCGGCATCTCGGTGACCGAGATCGGTCGCGCCCATGGCGACCGCCTGGTGATCGAGGGTCTCGTCGACATCTCGCTCGCCGACGCGACGAGCGCATGGCGCGACGCGTTGCCGGACGCAGTTCGATCGACCTGAGCCCGACCGCGTCGCAGCGCCCCCTGCCGGGGTATGGGGTTGCCGTGTGCGAGGATGAAGTCGTGGACGCTCGCGAAGCGTGTGGGGTGTTCGGCGTGTATGCGCCCGACCAACCGGTCGCTCATCTCACCTATGCCGGTCTCCACGCGCTGCAGCATCGGGGCCAGGAGTCGGCCGGCATGGCGGTGAGCGACGGCGAGGACATCTACGTCCTGAAGGACATGGGCCTCGTCACCAACGTCTTCAACGAGCGCAACATGGCACCGCTCGAAGGACACCTCGCCATCGGCCACACGCGCTACTCGACGAGCGGCTCGAGCACCTGGGGCAACGCGCAACCCATCTACCGCGAGCCGGGTGACGCGGGCTTCGCCCTCGGTCACAACGGCAACCTGGTCAACACCGCCGAGCTGATGAGCGATGCCGGCGTGCTCGCCGGCACGATCACCAGCGACAGCGACGTCGTGGCCGAGCTGCTGCAGAACGCCATCCGCGCCGGCGGCGAGGGCGAGCGCAGCGACGGTCGCGATCTCGAGCGCGCGCTCATGGAGGTGCTCCCGCAGTTGAAGGGCGCCTTCTCGTTCGTCCTCATGGACGACGCCCACGTCATCGGCGTGCGTGACCCGAACGGCTTCCGCCCTCTGTGTCTGGGTCGGCTCGACGCGGGGTGGGTGCTGGCTTCGGAGACCCCGGCGCTCGACATCGTCGGCGCCCGATTCGTCCGTGAGCTCGAGCCCGGAGAGATGGTCGTCATCGACGCCACGGGCACGCGTTCGCTTCACCCCTTCGCCACCGAGCGCGTCGAGCCCAAGCTCTGCCTCTTCGAGTTCGTCTACTTCGCGCGACCCGACAGCCGTCTCTACAACCAGACCGTGCACAGCGCCCGCCAGCGGATGGGCGAGGAGCTGGCCGACCAGACGCCGGTCAAGGCCGACATGGTGATGCCGGTGCCCGAGTCCGGGATCCCCGCGGCCGAGGGCTACGCGCGTCGCAGCGGTATCCCCTTCGGCCACGGCCTGGTGAAGAACCGCTACATCGGCCGCACCTTCATCGCGCCCAGCCAGGAGATGCGCAACCTGGGTGTGCGCATGAAGCTCAACCCCATCCGCGAGAACATCGCGGGCAAGCGCCTGGTCGTGGTCGACGACTCGATCGTGCGGGGGACGACGCAACGGGCGATGGTGCGCATGCTGCGCGAGGCGGGCGCCATCGAGGTGCACCTGCGCATCTCGTCGCCGCCGTACAAGTGGCCGTGCTTCTACGGGATGGACACCGGCTCGCGCACCGAGTTGCTGGCGGCCGACCTCACCGTCGACGAGGTGCGCGATTACCTCGGGTGCGACACCCTCGCGTACCTCGAGCTCGACCGGCTCCTGCGGGCCACGGGCGCGGCGGGCGCCGGCTTCTGCACGGCCTGCATGACCGGCGACTACCCGATCGACGTCCCGGTGAAGCTCGGCAGCCCCGATCTCGAGGAGATCGACCTCGTCCACCCCTGTGGGTGAGTCCTACGAGGCGGCGGGCGTCAGCATCGGCGCGGGCGAGGCGGCCGTCGACCGCATCAAGGAGACCGTGCGCTCGACGTTCCGGCCCGAGGTCATCGGCGACATCGGTGGTTTCGGAGGGCTGTTCGCCTTCGACCCGTCGCGCTACCGCGAGCCGGTGCTCGTGTCCTCCACCGACGGCGTCGGCACCAAGGCGCTGATCGCCGAGGCCACCGGGCGGTTCACGACGATCGGCATCGACCTGGTCGCGATGTGCGTCGACGACGTCGTCACCCAGGGTGCGGAGCCACTGTTCTTCCAGGACTACATCGCGGTCGGACGTCTCGACCCCGACCAGATCGCGCAACTCGTCGAAGGGGTCGCCGACGGGTGTCGCCAGGCCGGGTGCGCGCTCGTCGGCGGCGAGATGGCCGAGCATCCGGGGGCGATGGCACCCGGGCAGTTCGACCTCGTCGGCTTCGCGGTGGGCGTCGTCGAGCGCGACCGGCTCATCACCGGTGAGCACGTGCAGGTGGGCGACGTCGTCGTCGGCCTTCCGTCACCGGGTTTGCGGTCCAATGGCTACTCGCTGGCGCGCCGGGTCCTGCTCGAGCGGGCTGGTCGCTCGCTCGACGAGCCCGCTTACGCGGGGGCGCATCACAGCCTGGCCGACGAGCTGCTCACTCCTTCGGTGATCTACACCCCCGCGCTGCTCGCCCTCGCCCAGCGGGTCGACGTCCGGGCGATGGCCCACGTGACCGGGGGCGGGCTGACCGGCAACCTGCCCCGGGTGCTTCCGCGTACCTGCGACGCCGAGCTCGACCGCCGGGCGTGGGAGACGCCGAGGATCTTCACCGAGATTCAGAGGGCGGGAGAAGTGGCCGATGATGAGATGGTGAGCGTGTTCAACCTGGGGATCGGCATGGTCGTGGTGGTGCCTGCCGACGACGGCTTCCGGACCCTCGATCTTCTGCGGGCCCACGGCCACAAGGCCACCCAAATCGGACAGATCGTGCCGGGCGAGGGCATCGTCCGCCTGGGCCCGAGCGGCCCTTCAGAGCGGAGTGAACTGGGCCCGAGCGGTCCGAGCGAGGGTCGATCATGAAGGTGCTCATCGTCGACGACGAGCCCGACATCCTCCTGATGCTGCGGGTGAACCTCGAGGCCGAGGGCTACCAGACGGCGCTCGCGGCCGACGGCGAGACCGCGCTGCGGCGCATCGCCGACGAGAGGCCCGACCTGATCCTGCTCGACGTGATGATGCCGGTGGTCGACGGATGGGGCGTCCTCGAGGCGCTCGACCGCGACGTCTACGCCCATCGCGTGGTCGTGCTCTCGGCCAAGTCGGCCGAGCGCGACGTCACCCGGGCGCTCGAGCTCGGCGCGAGCGCGTACCTGTCGAAGCCGTTCGACCCCGACGAGCTCATCGAGGTGATCGGCCGGGTGCTGTCGAGCACACCTGCCCAGCTCGAGGAGGAACGCACCCAGCTGCTGGCCCGCGTCACGAGGAGCGCCACGGGTTAGCTTCGCGGGATGGACCGCGAGGATCTGGGTCGCCGCATCTACGAGACCGCCCACCTCACGGGTCGCTTCCTGCTGCGATCCGGTGCCACGAGCGAGGAGTACTTCGACAAGTACCTCTTCGAGTCCGACCCGGTGTTGCTGCGTGCCATCGCGGAGGCGATGGCACCGCTCGTGCCGCCCTCGACCGACGCGCTGGCGGGCCTCGAGCTGGGCGGGGTTCCCCTCGCCACCGCGCTCTCTCGGGAGACGGGGCTGGCGACGCGCTTCGTGCGCAAGGAGGCCAAGGCCTACGGCACGTGTCGACTCGCGGAGGGCGGCGACGTCGACGGTGCGCGACTCGTCGTCGTCGAGGACGTCATCACCTCGGGCGGCCAGGTTGTCATGTCCTGCGCCGACCTGCGCGAGCGGGGAGCAGAGGTCGTGCGCGTGCTCTGCGTCATCGACCGCGAGGCGGGTGGTGCCGCCGCGCTGGAGGCAGCGGGTCTCGACCTGCACGCGCTCTTCACGATGACCGAGCTGGTCGCGGCTCAGCCGGCCGCTGCTCAGCCGGCCGCTGCTCAGCCAGCCGCTGCTCAGCCAGCCGCTGCTCAGCCAGCCGCTACTCAGCCAGCCGCTACTCAGCCAGCAGGGCCTTCATCGCGCTGACGATCGCGTCGGCGCCGATCGAGACGGCTGCCTCCATCGGTGCCGCGAACGGCATGGCCGGCACGTCGGCCATGGCGAGGCGGCGCACCGGCGCGTCGAGGTCGTAGAACGCCTCCTCGGCCACCATCGCCGCCACCTCGGCGCCGACGCCGAAGCTGATGTTGTCCTCGTGCACGACGAGCATGCGCCCGGTCTTGGCCACCGAGGCCAGGATCGTCTCGCGGTCGAGTGGGGCGATCGTGCGCAGGTCGATCACCTCGATCGACGCGCCGTCACTTGCGCCGAGGGCGTCAGCCGCTTCGAGCGCGAGGTGGCGGTGGAGCCCATAGGTGACCACCGTGAGGTGGTCGCCGCGACGCGCGACGTCGGCCACGCCGATCGGAACCCGCCAGTCGCCGTCGGGCACCGGTCCCTTGACGAGCCGGTAGGTCTTCTTGTGCTCGAGGAACAGGACGGGGTCGGGGTCGTCGACCGCCTCGCGCAACAGCCCGGCCACGTCGGCGGGCGTCGATGGCGCCACCACCTTCAACCCGGCCACGTGCGCGTAGAACGCCTCGATGCACTGCGAGTGGTACAGCGCGCCGTGCACCCCGCCGCCCCAGGGCGCGCGCACCACGAGCGGCACGTGGAAGTCACCGTTGGAGCGGTAGTGGAGCTTGGCCGCCTCGCTGACGAGCTGGTCGAACGCGGAGTGGATGAAGTCGGCGAACTGGATCTCCGCGATCGGACGCATGCCTGCGAGCGCCAGCCCGATCCCGATGCCGACGATCGACGACTCCGCGAGCGGGGTGTCGATCACCCGCCCCTCGCCGAACTCCGCGTGCAGCCCGTCGGTCGCGCGGAACACGCCGCCGCGCGGTCCGACGTCCTCCCCCAGGATCACCACGCGCTCGTCTGCGGCCAGGAGCTCGTGCTGCACGTGACGCACGGTGTCGACGATCGTTCGCTCGGTGCCACCGGCCTGTGCCTCGAGCGCCGGCGATCCCCCGTCCGCGCGACGCGCCGGTCGGTCGCCTGTGCCGTCGGGCATGCGGGGGGCGGCGCGCAGCGGCTTCGCGTAGACGCGTGTGAACGCCATGTCGGCGGTGGGCTGGGCCGCGTCCTCGGCCCGACGCGTCGCGTCGTCGACCTCCGCCCGCAGCTCCGCCTCGATCTCGTCCTCGCGCTGCTCGGAGAGCAGGCGCTGCTCGATGATGTACTGCTTCATGCGCTGCAGCGGGTCCTTCTTGCGCCACAGCTCGACTTCCTGGGGTGTGCGATAGGTGCGGTCGTCGTCGTCGGAGGTGTGGGCCAGGTAGCGGTACGTCTTGCACTCGACGAGGGCGGGGCCCTCGCCCTTCCGTGCGTGGCGGATGGCGGAGTGCACAGTGGCGTACACGTCGAGCGGGTCGTTGCCGTCGACGATCATCCCCGGCATTCCGTAGGAGTGCGCGTGCTGGGCGATGTTCTCGACCGCCGACTCCTTGGCGAGGGGCACGGAGATGGCGTAGCCGTTGTTCTCGCAGATGAAGACGATCGGGAGGCGGTGGATGCCCGCGAAGTTCAGGGACTCGTGGAAGTCACCCTTCGACGCGGCGCCGTCGCCGAAGTAGCAGACGGCCACGCGGTCGTCACCCCTGAGCTTGGCGGCGAGGCCGATGCCGGCCGCGTGGGGGATGTGGGTTGCGATGGGCGACGACCCGGAGATGATGCCGAGTCGCCTGCTCCCCCAGTGGCTGGGCATCTGCCGCCCGCCTGAGTTGGGGTCGTCGCGCCGGGCGAAGACGGCGAGCAGGATCTCGTAGGCGCTCATGCCGAGCGTGAGCGCGACGCCGAGGTCGCGGTAATAGGGCAGCACGACGTCGTGACCCTTCCGGATCGCCCACGCCGAGCCGATCTGCGCGCCCTCGTGACCCTGTGCGCTGACGACGAACGCGGCCTTGCCCATGCGGTTGAGGCCCCAGATCTTCTGGTCGAGCAGCCGCGCCAGCAGGATGGTGCGGTACATCGCGACCAGGTCGTCGTTGGTGATCCCCAGCCCGCTGTGGCGGTCGTGCAGGTGCAGAGCCGAGAGGTCGTGGTCGTCTGCGACCTGTGCCACCGCCTACCTCATTCCCGGGAAGGTGCGGATGCGACCGAGCCGGCCGACGTCGGCGATGCGCTGCTCGGCCATGCGCTCGGCCGCCTCGACCGCAAGGATCCCGTCGCGCGCCGCGATCTCGATGACGCGCGTCGTGGTGTCGAAGATACGTCGCACGGCGGCGTACGCCCGCTCGCGGTGGTACCCGACGAGCTCTTCGGCGATGTTGATCACACCACCCGCGTTGACGACGAAGTCGGGCGCGTAGAGCACACCCGCCTGCTCCAGGAGCGGCCCGCACTCCGGCTCCGCGAGCTGGTTGTTGGCGGAGCCGACTACCGCCGCGCAGTGCAGCTCGGGGATGGTGACAGTGTTGAGCGACGCGCCGAGCGCGCACGGCGAGTGGATGTCGCATTCGATCGCGTGGATCTTCTCGACCGCGACGCTCTCGACCCCGAAGCCGTACGTGACGCGCTCGACGGCAGCGGGGTCGACGTCGGCAACCGTCACCCGCGCCCGCTCCTCGATCAGGTGGCGCACGAGGTTGGAGCCCACCTTGCCGACGCCCGCGACGCCAACGTGACGGCCCTCGAGGTCGGTCGTCCCCCAGAGCCGGCGGCTCACCGCCTTCATCGCGTGGAGCACGCCGTAGGCGGTGGCCGCGGAGGGGTCACCGGAGCCCCCGAGCGATCGGCTCACCCCGGTGACGTGCCGGGTCTCGCGGCGGATGAGGTCCATGTCCGCTTGGGTCGTGCCCACGTCCTCGGCCGTGATGTAGCGCCCCCCCAGCGCCTCGACGAAGTGGCCGTAGGCCCGGATGAGGGCCTCGGTCCGGGCCGTGGCGGGGTCCCCGAGGATCACTGCCTTGCCACCGCCGAGGTCGAGGCCCGCGGCCGCCGACTTGTAGGTCATGCCCCGCGCCAGCCGCAGGACGTCGGAGAGCGCGTCGTCCTCCGACGCGTACGGGTAGAAGCGGGTGCCACCCAGGGCGGGGCCGAGCCGGGTGGAGTGGACGGCGACGATCGCCCGCAGTCCGGTGGGCCGGTCGTGGCAGTACACGACCTGCTCGTAATCGTCCGATCCGATGCGGTCGAACACGTTCACGCCGACCCGAGCGTACAGGCCCACCGACCGCAGCCCGCGCCCTGATGACTAGTACGTTCGGGTGGTGGCTGAATTGGCGACTTCGTGCTATCGACGGTCATTCTTCGCCGGACGTAACGTCAGCGCTGAAATCGGACACGCGAGTGGCGCCCCGCGCCTTCCTTGACGACCGGACGAGGGGCGAGTCAGAAGGGCGGCACCATGGCCGAACCAGAGGTTCCCGATCAGCTGCTGACGCCTTCAGAGGTGGCCGCGCTCTTCCGCGTGAACCCGAAGACGGTGACCCGCTGGGCGCGTTCGGGGAAGATCACCGCGATCCGCACCCTCGGCGGCCACCGGCGCTTCCGTCAGTCGGAGGTCCGCGCCTTCCTCGAGCAGACCGAGCGCACCGAGGCCTGACCGCCCGCCCCCCGTGATCAGCGCCGCCGCTTGACCACCGCGGCCGGCCCCGCCTCGACGAGCCGGTGGAGGGCGCGCTCGATCTCCTGAGCGAAGATGAGCCCGGCGGTGTCGCGGGCGACCGGGCGGAGCGTGTCGAGGGCCTTGCTGACGTCGCCCGGCGTCGCCCGTCCCCCGAAGCCGGTACCGGCGCGCGTCGTGAACAGGTCGACCAGGTCGTCGGCGCACCGGGCCAGCCGGCGACGCAGGAGGTCGCGTGCCCGACCGCTCAGCTCGACGTCGACGCCGGCGTCATGGAGGCGGAGCGCCATCTCGAGCAGAGCCGGGCTCGTCACCAGCCACAACTCGCCTTCGGCCTGGCGCTCGACGTAGCCGGCCCGCTCGAGCGCCGCCAGCAGACCCGGCCCACGCCCGCCGAGCGTGGCGGTGAGCTCCGCCGTGTCGAACAGCCGGGGCCGGTCGTCCGACCAGGGGCCGCGCAGCGTCTGGTCGAGGCCCAGCCAGTCGGCGACGGAGAGCACCTCCTTGCCCTCTCGGCCGACCAGGTCGCGTATAGCGCCGAGCGTGAGCCCCCGGTCCTGCAGCTCCGCGACGAGGCGTAGTCGCTCCTCGTGGCGCTCGTCGTAGCGGGCGTCGCGCCCGTCCCGGCGGGGTTTCGGGAGCAGGCCCTGCGACTGGTAGAAGCGGATGGTCCGCGGCGCCACGCCGCTGCGGGCGGCCAGCTCGTGCAAGCCGTACTCGTCAGCCATCGGGCCAGTGAAGCACAGGTCTCGGCGACTGTGACAGTTGTTACTGTAAGAATATGTTGACAGTGGACACTGTCATGGTTGAGAGTGGACCCATGAGCCAGACCTCCATGACCCCCGCCCTGCCGCGGACCGCTCGGCGTTCGGCCCAGCTCGTCGCCGCCTCGGGCCGCACCACCCTCGACCCGTTCGTCGAGGTCGACTGGTCGGTGCCGATCGACGACTCCACCTATCACCTCCCGCCCGAGTGGCTGCCGCTCTACGGCACGCCGGCGTGGGACTCGATGACCGAGGCGGCTCGCATCACGTACAGCCGCCACGAGGCCGCCGCCCTGTGTGGCGCGGGCATCTGGTTCGAGAACCTGCTCATGCAGTCCGTCCTGCGGCACCTGGCCGAGCTGCCCGTGACCCACCCCGCCCATCGCTACCTGCTCGTGGAGGTGGCCGACGAGTGCCGTCACTCCACCATGTTCGGAGAGTTCATCCGTCGGGCGGGCACGCCGGCATACCGTCCGACCCGGTCCGGTGTCGGCGGGATCGATGGTCTGCCGGGCGGTCAGGCGATGTCCTACCTGTTGATCCTCGCGGTCGAGGAGCTGCTCGACGCTGCCAACCGGGCCACGATGAACGACGAGCGCGTCCATTCGGTGGCCCGCCAGGTGGCGCGGCTCCACGTGCTGGAGGAGGCTCGGCACGTGAGCTTCGCCAAGACCTATCTCGCCGAGGTCTGGCCCACCCTGACTGCAGCAGACCGTGAAGCGGCCCTCGACGTCGCCCCGATCGCGGTCAACGCCATCGCCGAGGTCATCGTCGATCCCGACGTCTACCGCACGCTCGAGATCCAGGACGGCGAAGCGCAGGCCCGCGCCAATCCGCACCATCGCGCCCGGATCACCGAGGGCCTGGCCAAGCTCACCGGCTTCCTCGCCCAGCTCGGGGTGATCGACGACGAGCGCCGGCCGGTTTGGGAAGAGCTGGGGCTCGTCGCGTGACCGAGGCCCGGCATCAGCTCGAGATCGGGCCGGACGCACCGCAGCCGGACGGTATGCAGTTCGTCCGCATCCACGGCCACGACGTCGCCTACCGGACCGCAGGTGAGGGACCGGTGGTCGTCCTCATCCACGGGATCGCCGGCAGCTCGGCGACGTGGGCCCGGGTGATGCCGGCCCTCGCCGAGCGCTACACCGTCGTCGCACCCGACCTGCTCGGTCACGGCGAGTCGGCCAAGCCGCGCGGCGACTACAGCCTCGGCGCGTACGCGTCAGGCGTGCGCGACCTGCTCGCGGTGCTCGGTCACGACCGGGCCACCTTCGTCGGCCACAGCCTCGGCGGTGGCATCGCCATGCAGCTCGCCTACCAGTTCCCCGAGCGGTGCGAGCGGCTCGTGCTCGTCGGCAGCGGCGGGCTCGGCCGCGAGGTGGGGACGCTGCTCAAGGTGCTGAGCGCGCCCGGCACCGAGTACGTGTTGCCGCTGGTGCTGACCCGAGGCCTGCACGATGCCGCCGCGAGCGTCGGTCGGTTCGTGGGTCGATCGGGTGTGCGGGCCAACTCCCTCCTCCAGGAGATCTGGGATTCCTACACGCGCCTCACCGATGCCCGTGCCCAGCGGGCGTTCGTGCACACCATCCGTGCGGTGATCGACCCGTCCGGTCAACGGGTGAGCGCCCGCGACCGCCTGTACCTGGCGGCCGAGGTGCCGACGCTCATCGTGTGGGGAGCGCGCGACCACGTGATCCCCGTCGCCCACGCCCATGTCGCCCACGACCTGATCCCGGGGAGCCGGCTCGAGATCGTGGACGACGCGGGCCACTTCGTCCCGCTCGAGCGCCCGGAGCGCTTCGTCGAGCTGCTCCGCGACTTCCTCGCCACGACAGCGCCCGCCGCGCCCGAGCGGAGCTGGCACGACGTGCTGACCGCACGCACGGCCGACGCGCAGCACTAAGTAGGGCGACACTGAAGGAAAGGCGGCACCGCGGTCAGGCGACACCGAGGTCGGTCGCGAGCTCCGCGGCACGGCGCGTCGGCCGGAGCAGCTCCCGTGAGATCACGATGAGGACGATCGCCCGGTAGAGGATCCCCGCACCGTTCAGTTGGAAGAACAACGCCTTCGGGATGATGTGCGAGAAGACGAACGACAGCAGGAACATGATGAAGCTGCTGGCGTAGAAGTGCGCGACGAGGCGACTTCGCACGGGCAGCATCACGAAGAACGGGACGAGCCACAGGTCGTACTGGGGCGAGTAGACCTTGTTCGCGAGGAGAAACGCGATGGTGCCGAGCGCGCACGCGGGGAGCGCGTGGAGTCTGCCCCTGAGCACTCGCATCGCCAGCAGCCCGAGCGCGATGGCAGTCAGGGTGACGCTGACGATCGTGCCGACAGTCGCGAACCCGCTCTGCGGCACCCAGGAGTCGGGCATGGCCGGGTTGCGCAGGACGTAGGACAAGAGGGTGCCGCGTGTCGGCGAGCGCGCGGCATGGAAGTCGAGGAAGTACCTGATGGCGTTCGGAGCGGCCAGGCGGATGGGGAAGACGATCGTCGCAACTGCGAGCGCGGCCCCCCCGAGGAACCGCGCGGCACGACGCCACTCGCCCGTCGGCACGCAGCTCGCGACGAGCATCGCGACGTAGAGCGCGGGAAAGAGCTTGGCGGCCGCACCGACACCGAGCAGCGCGCCGGCCCAGAACGCGCTCCGGCTCCAGAGGAGGAGGCCACCCACTGCCGGGGCGACGGCGAGGACGTCCCAGTTGACGAGACCCTCGAAGATCAGGGGTGGTGCCAGCAACCAGCGCATCGTGCGCGCGCCGTAGCGACGCGAGAGCTGCCAGCTCACCGTCACGGCGAGCACGGCGAGCCCCACCGCGTTGAGCACGAACGACACACGCGGTGACCCGTCGCCCGGCACTCCGGCGACGTACATCACGACGCCGATGAGCGGCGGGTACTCGAGGGGGCGATCGACGAACGGGAGCGACCCACGGTCGATCCCCCGGGCCTCGTAGAGGCGGCCGATGTCGCTCGCGCAGACATCGCGGCAGACGACCCGCGCCCCGATCCCGACCGCGAAGATCGCGAGGCAGACGCAAATGAGCCCAGCGCCGGTGCCGACCGCCCGCCTGGGAAGCCGATGGATCGTTAGGCCGACTTGCAGCGCCGGCACCGCCCGACGAGCGCGAAGTGATGGGCTCGCAGCACGAAACCGTGTTCTTCGCGTGCTCGGCGTTCGACGCCGGCCAAGAGCTTCGGGGACACCTGGACCACGGCGCCACAGCTCTCGCAGACGAGGTGGGCGTGGACGTCGTCGGCGAGGTGATAGACGGCGCGGCCGTGGCCCAGATGGGTGTGCTCGACCACGCCGAGCCGTTCGAGCACGTCCATCGTCCGGTAGATGGTGGCGAGATGGGCACCCGGCACGGTCTCGTGGACCCGCTCCACGAGCTCGTCCGCGGTGAGGTGACCGTCGGCACCGACGAGCTCTTCGACGACCGTCCGCCGCGCGGGTGTGATCCGCTCGCCCTGGCGGCGGAGGTCCGCGAGGATTCTCTCGACGCGATCCGACATCGCCGAAAGGCTACGGCGAGTGCGGCCGCTCGTCGGACACTGACTCGTCCCGGACCGGTCATCCGGAAGCCTCCGTTGGTGCGAACAGCTCGCACGTGGACTAAGGTGCGACCAGTTCGCATGTAGGTTCGGTGCGAGGCCTCGCATCAGTACGCGCTGACGCCCACTGGAGGAACCGATGGAGCGACTGCCGCTCGCCGACGAGATCGTGGAGCTCGACGGTGCACATTCCTGACGGGTACCTGAGCCCCGCGACCTGCGCGACCTTCTACGGCGCGTCCGTGCCCGTCTGGATGGTTGCCGGGCGGCGGGTGCGCAAGGTGGTGAAGAACCGCTACGTGCCGCTGGTGGCGATCGGCGCCGCCTACAGCTTCCTGGTGATGATGTTCAACGTGCCCATCCCCGACGGCACGACTGCCCACGCCGTCGGTGCCGTGCTCATCGCGGTGCTGCTCGGACCGTGGGCTGCGGTCGTCGCGGTGAGCATCGCCCTGTTGATCCAGGCCCTGTTCTTCGGCGACGGCGGCGTGCTGTCCTACGGAGCCAACGTGTTCAACATGGCCATCGTCATGCCCATCGTCGGCTATGCCATCTACCGGCTGGTTGCCCGGAAGGTGTCCCTCACATCGCCCCGCCGCGCGGTCGCCGCCGGCATCGGCGGCTACGTCGGCCTCAACCTGGCGGCACTGTGCGCGGCCGTCGAGTTCGGCGTCCAGCCCACGCTGTTCCACTCCGCCGACGGCACGCCGCTGTACGCACCGTTCCATCTGGCCCACACGATCCCGACGATGGCTCTCGCCCACCTCACCGTCGCCGGCATCGCCGAGGTCGTCCTGACCGCGGGCGTCGTCGCGTACCTCCAGCGGGCCAATTTGCCCATCCTGCGGATCAACCACCCAGCGCTGCCCGAGACCGACGAGGAGATGGCCCGTGCTGGTGGCTTCCAGAGCCGGCCCGGCCCGCTGCGCGGTCCCGGTTGGCGTGGGGGGCTGATCGGGCTGGGCGCGATGGCGATCCTCACGCCGCTCGGGCTCCTCGCGCCGGGCGGCGCCTTCGGCGAGAGCGCACCGCAGGACCTCGACCTGAAGAAGTACCACCTCGACGCCGTGCCCAGCGGCGTTCGGCACTACGCCGGCTTCTGGCACAACGCGCTGTTCGACGGCTACGACTTCACCAGCGACAGCCACCCCGTCATCGGCTACGTCGTCTCCGCGGTCGTCGGCATCGCAGTGATCGCGGCGGTCGTCTTCGCCGTCTTCGTGGTCGTCCGTTTGGTCCGGCGGTCGCGCCGCGAGCGCGACGACGAGCTGGAACCGGCGCGCGCGTGACGACGAACGCAACGGCGCCGATTTGGCTGCTCGAGGGACAGGTCGGGCTGTGCCCTTGCGGGTGCATCGGAAGGCGCAAGCGGGGCAGCTTCGTCGAAAAGACGATCAGTGGTGCCTCCGGCTTTCTGCAGCAGGCGATGTTCTCCGACGACGTCGCCGCCGAGCGGGGGCTCCTCCAGCGCATCGAGCCGCGGGCGAAGCTGCTCGGCCTGCTCGGCCTGCTCGTCGCAGCCGCGCTCGTCCGCCACATCCCGGTTCTACTCGCGCTGTACGCGGGAACCCTGCTCGTCGCGGCCGCGTCCAGGTTGTCGCTGTCGTTCTTCGTCAAGCGGGTCTGGCTGTTCATCCCTGTCTTCACCGGCATCGTGGTGCTGCCGGCCACGTTCAGCTTCATCACCCACGGCCACATCGTCGTGCCCTTCGGCACCTGGTTCGGTCACCGGGTGGGCATGACCAGCCAGGGGCTCACCGCAGCGGGTCTGATCGTCACGCGCGTGGCGGTGTCGATCTCGCTCGTGGTGCTGTTGACCCTGACGACGCCGTGGAACCGGCTGCTGGCAGCGCTGCGCGCGCTGGCGCTCCCTCGGATGTTCGTGCTGGTGCTGGCGATGGCCTACCGCTACGTGTTCCACCTGTTGAGCGCAGTCTCGGAGATGTACACCGCGCGCCAGGCCCGCACGGTCGGGGCCGACACCGACGCCACCTCCGGCCGGCGGTTCGTGGCCGCCTCCGCGGGTGCGCTGTTCGGCAAGTCCCACGCCCTGTCCGAAGAGGTGCACATGGCCATGCTGGCCCGGGGCTACACCGGCAACGTGCGCACAATCGCGCCGGCGCGGATGGCGGCCCGCGACGGGTTGTGGGCGTTGGCATGCGTCGCCGCTGCGCTCGCGACTCTGGGAGTCGATCGTGCCCTCGGCCGCTGACGACCTACTCGTCGTCGACGACGTCTCGTATTCCTACCTGGGCCGCTTCCAGGCACTGGACAAGGTGTCGCTCACCGTCCGACGGGGTGAGAAGGTCGCGCTTCTCGGCGCGAACGGCTGTGGCAAGTCGACATTGCTCAAGGTCGTCGACGGTCTGGTCTTCCCCGACTCCGGCACCTACCGGGCCTTCGGTTCGGAGGTGACCGAGGACAACTTGGAGGACGAGCAGTTCAACCAGGGCTTCCGAGGTCGCGTCGGCTTCATCTTCCAGAACTCCGATGCGCAGGTGTTCTCCCCCTCTGTGCGTGAAGAGCTCGCCTTCGGCCCGCTGAACATGGGTCTGCCCCGTGACGAGATCGAAGCGCGCGTCGCCGACACGTTGACCATGCTCGACATCGACGACCTCGCCGAGCGCGCGCCCTACCAGCTCTCCGGCGGCGAGAAGAAGCGTGTCGCCATCGCATCCGTGCTGGTGATGAACCCCGAGGTCCTGCTGTTCGACGAGCCCACCGCCGCGCTCGACCCGCGCACCCAGCAGTGGCTCATGGAGCTGATCGTCGAGCTCAACCAGGCGGGCAAGACGATCGTGTTGGCCACCCACGATCTCGACACGCTTGGCGTGCTCGCCGACCGCTGCCTCGTGTTCTCCGAGGAGCACCGCATCGTGGGCGAGGGCGCGCCCGCCGAGTTGCTCGCGGAGCGTCAACTCCTGCTCGACGTCAACCTCATCCACGAGCACAGCCACCTGCACGGCGCCACGGTGCACAATCACGTCCACGGCCTCGACCATCACGTCGAGGCGACGGCGGCCGGGTGATGAGCCGGCGTGGGCTCCGTCCCGCTCAGTCGGCTCGCACGAGCCGGCCGGCCGCGACGTCCATGAAGGCACGGGCGGCGGGCGAGAGCGCGTCCGTGCGGTGGATGAGCGCGATCCGGCGGTTGATCCTCGGGCGGATGTCGCAGACGACGACCCCTCGCGTCGCCGCGTTCTGAGCGACCGGGCGGGGCAGGATCGCGGCGCCGGCACCGGCGATCACGAGCTCGGCGATGGCCTCGCGGTGGTCGGTCTCGACCGCGAAGCTCGCAGTGATCTGCGCCGCCGCGAGCGCTTCGTCGAGGAGGCGCCGGGTCGACGTCCCGACCGGCGTCGTGATGAGCGGGATCGTGGCCAGAGCGCTCACGTGGATCGATCGGCGCGCGCCGCCGTGCACCGACCCGGGCGGGAAGATCGCCATGTACTGCTGGGGCTCGAGCTGAGTCGTGGTGATTCCCGCTTCCTTCACCGGCAGGTCGGAGCAACCGATCTCGGACTGACCGTTGATCACCCGGGAAGCCACGGTGTCGATGTCCTCCGGCTCGACCAGGCGGACCGCGACCATCGGGTGGGCCGTGCGGAAGCGGCCGATGAGATCGGCGACGGGCGACACCGCGAGGGTGGGGAGGCACACCAGGTCGAGACGACCGGCGCGCAGCCCGACCACCTCGTCGACAGCCGCGCGGGCGGTTCCCACCCCGCGTAGCGCCTGGCGCGCGGGCCCGACGAACGCCTCGCCGGCGGGAGTGAGCGACACGCGCCGGCCGGTCCGGACGAACAGGTCGACGCCGATCTCCTTCTCGAGCGTGCGCACCGCTTGGGAGAGAGCGGGCTGCGAGATGTGGAGCGCGCTCGCGGCGCGGGTGAAGCCCCCGTGGTCGACGATCCCCAGGACATACTCCAGCTGCCGCAGTTCCATTGATCTAGCTTATGGGATCTATCCATACTTTTCGTTGGACGAATAAGAATGGAAAGCGGTCCAATGGACCCGTGAGCCTTTCGATGTGGATCCTGGTCGCCGGAGGAGGCGTGGGCGTCCTCTACGGCCTGTTCGGCGTCGGCTCCGCCTTCGCCACCCCGGTGCTCGCCCTCCTCGGCGTGCAGGGGCTCGCTGCCGTGGTCGCACCGCTGCCCGGACTGCTGCCGGGCTCCGCGGCGGGCGCATGGTCCTACTCGCGGAGGGGCAAGGTCGACTGGTCCGTCGCCCGTCGGACGATCGTCGGAGGGGTCCCGGCGTCGATCGTCGGCGCGCTCACCAGCCGCTGGATCGGCGGGACCGTGCTGTTGGCTCTTTCGGGCATCGTGCTCCTTGCGGTCGGCGTGCGGGTGCTACGGCCCGCGGCAGGCGTTCAGGACGACGCCGCCACTCGACGCCGACGGGCGAACGCCGCCTTCGTCGTGGTCGCCGCCGCGACGATCGGCTTCGCGTCGGGTCTGCTCGCGAACGGCGGCGGGTTCCTCCTGGTGCCGCTCTTCCTGCTCATGCTGGGGCTGGACATGAACGAGGCCGCGGGGACGAGCATGGTGGCCGCCGCCGCGCTGACCGTTCCGACGCTCGTGACCCACGCGGTGCTCGGCGACATCAACTGGCTCGTCGCCGGCGTGTTCGGCGCCGGTCTCGTGCCCGGCGCGCTGCTCGGCGGAGCGCTCGCCCAGCGGCTTCCGGTGCACGGGCTGCGCAAGAGCTTCGGGACGCTGCTCGTCGTCTTCGCGTTCTGGTTCGTCGCCCGACAGCTCCTCGTCGCCCTCTGAGCAAGGCGAGTCGGAACGGCATCTCTCCGGTGGTCGGGCGCGGGATCGATCCGCGGACCTCGCGCTTTTCAGGCGCGCGCTCTACCAACTGAGCTACCCGACCGCGTCGTGACTCTTGTTGCGCGGTCCTGACGGGATTTGAACCCGCGACCTCCGGCTTGACAGGCCGGCGTGCACTCCAAACTGCACCACAGGACCGTGGCGTGCTGCGAGCACCCCCAACGGGATTCGAACCCGTGCTGCCGCCTTGAAAGGGCGGTGTCCTAGGCCGCTAGACGATGGGGGCACGAGCCTCCGCGGGGGCAGCTCACGATAGCAGCGCCTACGCCGGGCCCCATGAGGTCCCCTCGGGGGTGTCGCGCACCTCGACGCCTGCTGCCACCAACCGGTCGCGGATCTCGTCCGCCTCGTTCCACCGGCGGTCGGCCCGGGCGCGATCACGCGCCGCGAGAAGCGCCTCGACGAAGGGGCCGAGCGTGTCGCGTGGGTCGGCCGTGCCCGAGCGCGCGACCTCGCCCAGGCGGACGATCATCGATCGCAGCGCCGAGCGGCCGCGGTCGAGCTCGTCGGACTGCAGCGTGTCGCGCGACCAGTCGACGAGCGTCTGCTCGAGCTCGAGCACCGTTCGCACCGCCGCGGGGGCGTCGCCACGCGCGAGCGCGTTGTCAAAGGAGCGGTCGAGCGCGTTGACCGCCTCGAGCAACGGACTTCCGGCCGCGGCGGCCGCGGGACGCGGTGGCGCGGATGGAGCCTGCGTTCCGGCCGGCCGGGCGCCGCCGGTCTCCGCCATCTCGCGCAGCTGTGTGAGAGGCACCGTCGACCCGCTCGTCACCGTCGAGACCCGACCCGCGCGACGAACGGTGACGCCACCACGCCCTTCGACGGTCGCCGTCTCCGTGTCGAGATCGATGATGCAGGCCGTGTGCTCGTCGACCCCCAGCACGAACGTCGAGTCGGGGAGCAGCCGCTCCATCAGGGCCAGCCGGCGTTCGCCCAGGTAGCAGAAGCGGGTGTCGTGGTTGCCGCCCTCCGCGTTGTCGAAGTGGGGGATGACGACCGCATCGAGCCCGGCCTCGGCCACGAGGTTCAGGCCGTCGAGCCAATGGGGGTCTTCGCCCACCTTGTAGATCTCGTAGACGGGCACGGTGAAGCGTCCGAGCGTGAGGGCGGCGGCGCTGGCGAAGGTGACGCATCCGCCGGTACGCAGCTTCTCGGCGAGCGCGGCCGGCACGTCGGAGCCCGCCCACTGCGCGAGCGCGTACGACGGGCTCCCGGGGCCCGCGAACACGTAACGGGCGGCGCGCAGGCGCGTGAGCATGGTCACGTACCCGAGCGGGTCGTCGGCAGCCGGCCCTCTGCGCCACGTGGCCACCTCCACCTCGCGACCGACGCTCTCGCGGAAGTACTCGACCGCCTTGGCCGCGACGATCTCCGCGTTCTCCTGGAAGCCGACCGGCGTGTCGAGCAGCACCGCCGGCACCGCGGCGGTTTCGCTTTCCCCGAGGCGCGCGAACAGGGAGCGGTGGACCTTGATCATCGTCGGGCTGGTCTCGCCCGAACCCATGATCACGAGGAGCCGGGTCACGACGGTGCCGTCCCACCGGCCGCGGAGGCGGAACGGACGGCCCACTCGTGCAGGACGTCGGCCAGCTCCACCGGGTGCTGCACGTGTACGTCGTGGTCTGCCTGCGAGAACCAGTGCACGCGTACGTCGCGTCCGGACGCGACCGCCCGGTCGACCTCGACGCGCTTGGCACGAGACCAGTCGTCGCCGCTGTCGGCCGGCACGAGCAGCACGGGCGCTGCCACCGTGGCCATGACCTCCGCCGGGCTGTGCTCCCACAGCGCGCGCAGGATCCGGAGGTGGCGGGGCCGCGTCAGCCACGGCCGGACGGTGCCGTCCGCGAGCACCTCGAGGTTCGCGAGCGTGGCCTCGATCCCCTCCGCGCTCCAGTCGCGATGGGCGACGCGCATGGCGGCCGCGACGCGGGACCGCGGCATGCCGTCGAGCACAGGCGGGGCGAGCGCCCGCTCGCAGTCCTCCCACCGCGGCCAGCGGTGCCGGAGCTCGATGAAGCCGCCGTCGACGCCCGCCACGCCGGCGACCCGCGTCGGCGCTCGCGACGCGAGCTCGATCGCGAGGTTGCCGCCCGTGGACTGACCGGCCACCACCGCGTTCGCCCAACGGAGATCGTCGAGGACCGCGAGCAGGTCGTTCGCCAGGGTCGCGAAGTCGTAGCCGTCGTCGGGCTTGGCGCTCATGCCGTGACCTCGGAGGTCGACGCTCGTCACCGGGTGTCCGTGCTCGTACAGCCGGCCGGCCACGCCGTCCCAGGTGCGGGCGTTCGATGCGAGGCCGTGTACCAACAGGAAGGGCATCTCGTCGCCGCCCCACGTTCGCGCCTGCAACTCGACGCCCGGCGCGACCGCGATGCATTCGGTGACGGGAACGTTCACGCGCGAACCTTAGGCATGCTCCGCTTGATCGCCGCGGCGACGACCGGCTATGCGCTCGGCACGATCCCGTCGGCCGATGTCGCGGCGCGCCTCGCCACGCGTGGCGCGACCGACCTGCGTGACGCGGGCTCGGGGAACCCGGGGGCGGTCAACGCGATGGCGGTCCTGGGAAAGGGCTGGGGCTACGGCGTGCTGATCGCCGACGTGACGAAGGGAGCCGCGGCATGCGCGACCGGCAGTCGTCTCGCCGGCGCCGTCGGCGCGCACGTCGGGGGGACTGCCGCGGTGGTGGGCCACTGCCTGCCGGTCTGGAACGGCTTCCGCGGCGGCAAGGGCGTGGCGGCGAGCGCGGGCCAGTGCCTGGCCACGTTTCCCGCCTACTTCCCGATCGACCTCGGCGTGGCGTTGGCGACCGCGCGCTGGCGCCGGCAGGCGCTGGCGGCCACCGTGGCCGCGTCGGTCACCTGGGTGGGCGCGGGCGTGGTGTGGTGGCGGCGGGGCTGGCCGAACCTGTGGGGACCGCAGCCGTCGGCCGCGCTGCCGCTGGCTGCCGTCGCGACCAGCGGCGTGATCCTCTCGCGCTTCATGGTGGCTCGCCCCCGCGTCCGATGATCGGCTTCGTCACCGACTCCAACGCGCAGCTGCCGGCCGAGCTGGTCGAGCGCTACACCGTCGAGGTCGTGCCCCTCACCGTGACCATCGACGGCACGCCCTACCTCGAGGGTGTCGACATCGACGCCGACGGCTTCTACGCGCGCTTCGAGTCGGGCCGGCCGGAGGTGTCGACGTCGCAGCCGAGCCCGGGGCAGTTCTCGGAGGCCTACGCGCGCGTCGCGTCGCGCGGCGTCGACGAGATCCTCTCCGTGCACGTCGGCTCGGCGGTGTCGGGCACGATCAACGCGGCTCGCCTCGCCGCGCAGAGCGCGGTGCGCAAGGTGCGACTGGTCGACACCGGCACGGCCAGCTTCGGTGTGGCGTGTTGTCTCTGGGAGGCGGCCGAGGCGGTGGCGGCGGGAGCGTCGTTGGAGGACGCGGCCGAGGTGGCCGAGCAGGTGGCGAGCACCGTCGCCAACATCTTCATCGTCGAGGCGCTCGACCTCGTGCGCGCCGGCGGCCGGCTGTCACCCGACACTCGCATCGGAGACGCGATCCCGGTGCTTCGACTCGTGAACGGTGTCGTCGAGACGGTCGGCGAGGCGCGCGACCCCGACGACGCGGCCGACGTCATGGCGTCGTTCGTGCAGGCGTGGGGCACCGCCCTTCGCGTCGGCGTCGGCGTGGCCGCCGCGGGCACCCGGCCGCTGGGCGACGCGCTCGCGTCACGACTGGCGGACGCCGCCGAGGTGCTCGAGGTGGTGCGCTACCGAGTCGGCCCGAGCGTCGGCGTGCACACCGGCCCCGGCTCGGTCGGCGCCTGCTATTACCCGTCGACCAGCTAGTCCAAGAGGGCTTCGACGAGCTGCTCTTCCAGCCAGCTGAGGTAGTCGTACACCGCGATGGCCTGCGCGTCGGGGTGGTCGTCGGGCACCTCGCGACCCGCGCGGTCCTCGGTGACCGCGAGCCGGGTGCCGAGCAGCAGGCGGGTGTCGTTGATGGCGCGCATCCACGCCTCCATCTGGTTCTCGTCGAGCGTCGGCGCGTCGGCCGTGGCCTCGAGCGTGTCGAGGGCGGCGAGGCGGCCGGCGTCGAGCTCGTTGCCGATCAGGTCGCGGTACTCCGCCTCGAGCTCGTCGTCCGCCGGGTAGGCCTTGGGGTTGAGGCGCGCCAGGCCCGGGTCGTCGGCGGGCGTGCCCTCGGTGAGCGCGAGGCGCATCGACGCGGGCAGCGAGCGCAGCAGTGTGCGCTCCTCGGGCGGCAGGTCGAGGTCGAAGTGCCCGTCGGCCCGTCTCGCCACCCGTCTAGGTGTCATGTTCCATCGTCGCCCACAGCCCGTGCTCGTGAAGTCGGAACACGTCGAGCTCGGCCTTCTCGCGCGGGCCGCTCGACACCGCCGCCTTTCCCTTCTGGTGCACGTCGAGCATGAGCCGGGTGGCCTTCTCCTTCGAGTAGCCGAAGAGCTTCTGGAAGACGTAGGTCACGTAGGACATCAGGTTGACGGGGTCGTTCCAGACCACGACGACCCACGGGCGGTCGGGCACGACCTCCTGACCGCCCACCGGCTCCTTGACCTCGGTGGGCAGGAGCCCGACCGAAGGTTCGAGGCAACCCATCGCTACCAGGCTCGCGCGTACGCGGGCGCCCCGGTGTCACCTGCCGTCCCGGTGGGCGGCGGGTCGGCCGAGGCGCGACGCACGAGGCCGAGGTTGAACTGCAGCGCGGCGACCCAGACCGCCGTCGCCCCGGCGATGTGGATGCCGACGAGCAGCGGAGGGACGCCGGCGAAGTACTGCGTGTAGCCGACCCCGGCCTGGGCCACGAGCGTTGCGAGCAGGACATCGCCGCGGCGCACGGCGTCCGGCGGCGCCCCAACGCGACGAAGGCGCCACAGGGTCACGACGGTGAGGGCCAGGAGGAACATGACGCTGATGCCGTGGAAGCGGGCGACGTCGGCCACGTCGAGATCGAGGCGCCTCGCGGTCGGGTCGCCCGCATGGGGCCCGGCCCCGGTGACGACCGTGCCCAGGAAAATGGCCAGGGCGGCGCTCACCACGATGAGGCGGGCCAGCGCGAGCAGCTCGGGCGGCACGACCGGTCGGCGGGGGCCCCGGTGCGGGCCGTCCTCCTCACCGGCCTCACCGGCCCGGTGGTGAAGCACGACGGCGTCCCAGACGAGGAGCAGGGAGAGCAGGAAGTGGCCCATCACGTAGGGCGGCGCCAGGTCGTGCTTGACCGTCTCGCCTCCGAGCACGATCTGCGCCACGATCCCGAGCACGAGCCCGGTCGAGAGCACGATCAGGTCGCGCCGGCGGGGGCGGCGTATCACCGACCCGAGCACGGCCAGGATCACCGCGAGCGACACGACCCCCGTGATGACGCGGTTGACGAACTCGACCATCGGATGGAAGGACCGCTCGGCCACGACGCGGCCGTCAGCACACGCGGGCCAGTCGGGACACCCCAGGCCGGAGCCGGTCAGGCGAACCGCGCCGCCGGTGACGATGATGAACGCCAGCGCCAGCAGGGCCACGAGCGTGATGCGCCGGTAGGCCCACGGCGAGAGGCGGAACGTGCGCATGTCAGGCGATCGTACGACCGGGTGCCCGCTTTGAGCATCTCGGCCGCGCCCCGTAGTGTCGGAGCGATGTCTCTTGCCGCCGCCGCACAACCCTTGACGCGGCGGGCCCGGCTGGGCGCCTACGTGGCGCTCACGAAACCGCGCATCATCGAGTTGCTCCTCGTCACCACCGTGCCGACGATGGTCGTCGCGGCGCGGGGTGTGCCCTCGGGCCGGCTCGTGCTCGCCACCCTCGTGGGTGGCGCACTGGCCGCAGGCGGCGCCAACGCGGTGAACATGTACGTCGACCGCGACATCGACCGGCTCATGGTTCGCACGCGAAACCGCCCGCTCGTCACGGGCGCGATCTCGCCTCGAGCCGCGCTCACGTTCGCCATCGTGCTCGAGCTATTGGCGTTCGCCGAGCTCTGGGCCCTCGTCAACCTGCTCAGCGCGGTGCTGGCGGTCACCGCCACCCTCTTCTACGTCTTCGTCTACAGCCTCTGGCTGAAGCGCACGTCGAGGCAGAACATCGTGATCGGGGGCGCGGCGGGCGCGGTGCCGGTGCTCGTCGGCTGGGCGGCGGTACGCGACTCGCTCGGGATGGCACCGCTCGTGCTGTTCGCGATCATCTTCGTGTGGACGCCCCCGCATTTCTGGGCGCTCGCCATCCGCTACCGCGACGACTACCGACGTGCCGACGTGCCGATGATGCCCACCGTCGTCGGTTTCACGCGCACGGCCCGCCAGATCGTGGTCTACACGGTGCTCCTGTGGGCGGCGAGCCTCGTCTTCTACCCGGTCGCGCGCATGGGCGACCTGTATCTCGTCGCCGCCATCGTCCTCGGCGCGATCTTCCTCTGGCAGGCCGTGCGGCTGCTGCGCGACCGAACTCCGGAACGCGCCATGCGGCTGTTCGGCTACTCGATCAGCTACCTGACGCTGCTGTTCGCGGCGATGGCGGTCGATCAGCTCCTGCGCGGCTGACCGCGGGCGCGTCGCGCGCGTCCGCCAGCCGCTCGCGCCGGCGTGTCGTCTGTTCCTCGTGGCGAGCCCACGCGGCCGCGAGCAGGAGCACCACGACGAGCAGCACCACGTCGCCGGCGACCCACATCACACCGCCGGCCTGACGCTGGTCGGCCAGCGACCGGTAGTGGGGATAGAGCACCCGGCCCGACGACAGGATGGCGACCGCGAGGAAGGTGTTCTGCGGCATCGCCAGCGCCACGTACAGCAGTCGGAGCGGATGGCTGAGCCGCCAGCGACCGGTCGACTCGCCGAGGGCCGGCCACCAGAAGAGCGCGGCCGACCCGAGGAAGAGCCCGTGCTCGAGCGCGTGCAGCCACGGGTTCTCGACGGCCGCCTCGAAGAAGCCCGAGAAATGTGTCGCCCACATCACCGCCGCGAACTGGGCCCAGGCCACCACCGGGTGCCCGAGCAGGGTGACGACCGGCCCGTTGAGGACCCGCAACAGCCGCCGGCGGTGCTCCGGTGACGCGGCGCGTACCGCCAGCGTGAGCGGCGCGCCGATGACGAGAAGAGGTGCGGCGACGAATGTGAGCAGGAGGTGCTGGACCATGTGCACGACGAACCGCTCGTTCGCGTAGGCGTGCACGGGCGAGAGGACGGCGGCCGCCACCACCACCAAGCCCGCGAAGAACGATCGGCGACGGGCCGGGGCGACCACGTGTCGGGGGTGAGCGGCGGCCACCGTGCGCTCGGCGCGGCGGTACGAGATCGCAGCCACGACCAGTGCCGGCACGGTGAGGGGGTCGAACGACCACCGGGTCACCCCCTCATGCTGCTGGCCGTGCCGCAGAGGCGCCAACTCGAAGGAGACGTTACGGCTGTATAGAGTCCCCGCCCGGTACCGACGTATGGCGATCACCGACACGAGTCACGAGACCGATGCGGAAGCGCCGGCCGCACCACCGCCGGAGCCACCCGTTCCCCCCGCCTCCGCGGGGCGCGCCCCGGGTGCAGCCGACAAGCTGGCCGACCACAAGCTGATCGGCAAGCTGCATCTCGCCCTCGCGCTCGTCTTCCTCCTGGTAGGTGGCGTGGTCGCCATGATCATGCGCACCCAGCTCGCCGCGCCCGACCTCGACGTCGTCACGAACGTCGATTACACGCGACTGCTCACCCTGCACGGCACCTACAGCCTGTTCCTGTTCCTGCTCCCCGCGTGGATCGGCCTGGCGACGGTGCTCGTCCCGCTGCAGATCGGCGCCACTCGTCTCGCGTTCCCCCGACTCGCGCCGCTCGCCCTCGGTCTGTTCACCTCGGGCGGCGGGATGGTTCTCGCGGCGCCGCTCGTGAAGGGCCGGGTGCTGGGCACAGGCTGGACGCTCGGCGCGCTCGTGGCTCGCCGCGCTCAGGCGCCGGGCGACGGTCCCGAGCTCCTGATGCTCGGCCTCATGCTCGTCGCGGGGGCGGTGATCGTCGCCGCGATCAACATCGTCGCGACCATCGTGCTGCTGCGCGCTCCCGGTCTCACGCTGCGCCGGGTACCCCCTTTCAGCTTCTCGGTGCTCGTCTCGTGCGCCATGCTGCTGCTCGCGACGCCCGTGCTGCTGGTGGGCCTCGGCCTCCTCTTCGCGGATCACCACTACGGCGGCCGGGTCTTCGACGCCGGCCGCGGCGGCAACCCGCTCGTGTGGGCACGCCTGTTCTGGTTCTTCGCCTATCCGGCCATGTGGGCGCTGGTGCTGCCCGCGTTTGGCGTGCTGGGCGAGATCGTCCCTGTCTTCACGCGCACGCGGCTCGGTGGCAACCGCGCCGGCCATGCCATGGTCACCGGGGCGATGGTCGCGATCGGCGCGCTCGCGTTCGTCGGTTGGGGGAGTCAGCTCCCAGGTGACCCGAGCCTGCCGCGATGGTTCTTCTCCGCGACCAGCCTCGCGATACTCGGTCCCGTCGCGGTGCTGCTCCTCACCTGCCTCGCCAGCCTCCGTCTCGGGCGCCCGCAGCTCGGCGCGCCACTCCTGGGCAGCCTCGGCATCGCGTCGGTCGTGTTGCTCGGGCTGCCCGGTGCCGCGATCGCCGCGGTCGCGCCGACGAGCCGGATGGGCAACGGCACCTACTGGACCGTCGCGGTGCAGCACTACCTGTTCTTCGATGCCGCGACGCTCGGTCTGCTCACCGCGATCGTCTACTGGGCACCGAAGCTCTGGGGTCGGCGGCTGCCCGAGGGCGCGGCCGCGCTCGGCCTCGTGGGGGTCATACTCGGCACCCACGTGACGAACCTGTCGATGTACGTGCTCGGGCTGCAGCAGATGCCCCGCCACACGCCGCGCTACCCCACCCACCACAGCTGGCAGGCGGCGAACGTGATCGCCACCGCCGGGGGATGCCTGCTCGGGCTCGGGCTGGTCGCGTTCGTCGCGGCCGCGGGCGCCGTCATCGTGCGGCGGCGGGCGGTCGCGGGCGACGGTGAGACGGCGGGTGGCGGCGACCCGTGGCAGGGGCACACGCTCGAGTGGACCACCGCGTCGCCCCCACCACCGCACAACTTCGACGTCCTCCCGGAGGTGCGCTCCGAGCGGCCCCTGCTCGACCTGCTCGACGTCGGGACCGGCGGCTGATGGCAGTTGCAACCGCGCCTCCGCCGTCCTCGCCGACACCCGCGTTGCCCGCGGCACCGGCCGACGTGCGGCCCGAGCTCAGCCGCCGCGGCGCGTCGGTGCTTGCCACCGCGATGTTCGTCGCCGCAAGCGCCATGGCCACCGGTGCGCTGGTCGCCGCCGCGCTGGCGGTCGACGACGTCCCCGGCCCGTGGCGACCCAAAGGTGTCGACCTGAGCACGTACCTCCCCAACATGCTCGTGCTCACGGCAGTCATGTCGTCGTTCTCTGCCGCGTGGATGTTGTGGGCGGCTCGCCGTGACGACCGTCGTACCGCGGTCACGGCGGGTGGCCTCACGCTGTTGCTCGCGGTCGCGATTGCCAACGGCCAGTCCTATCTGATGACCCACGCAGGACTGAAGATCGGCGCCAACGCGTTTTCCACGCTCTTCGTCCTCTTCACCGGCTTCCACCTGCTCCACGCCATCGCCGGGGTGGTTCTGCTCGGTGTGGTGCTCGGACGCACGATCGCGGGCCAGTTCAGCGCGGACGAGCACGACGCGGTCGCGGCGACCACCCTGTTCTGGCACTGGGCCAACCTGGTGTGGCTCGCGGCGTACGGCGTCTTCTACGTGATGGGGAAGTAGTTGCTGACCGACTCCTCCAAGGTGTTCCTGCCCCTTGCCGCCGTCGGTCTCGGGGTCGGACTCTTCTATGCGGCCGCGTCATCCGACGACGCCGGCGTGACGCTCCTCCTGTTCCTGTGCGTGGCGGCGGGCGTCGTCGGGATCACGCTCCAGCGGTACCGAGACAACGAGGTGGCCCCGCCCGTCGCGGCCGACGCACCCGCGGCCGAGCCGCGGCGGGTGCGGCACGAGCCTGCACCTGCGGGCGGGGGCTGGGCGCTGCTCGGCGCGGCCGCCGCGGGCCTGGCTCTGAGCGGCCTCGTCATCGGGCCTGCGGCATCGATCTCGGGTTGTGCGCTCGGGGCCATCGTCATCGGCGGCTGGCTGGCATCGATGTCGGGCGAGCGCAGCGGGCGCACGATCAACCTGCTGCCGATCGGCCTGCCCCTGATGGGGTTCTTCTTCATCGGCACCTTGATCTTCTTCATGTCGAGGATCCTGCTCGCGGTCCCTTCGGCGAACGCATCGACGACGTTTGCGATCGTGGTCGCCCTCCTCGTCCTCGGGGGCGGCACGCTCGTGGCTTCCAAGCCGAACATCTCGTCGTCCACGCTCGTCGCGGCGATGGGTGTGATCGGGGCGCTCTTCCTCGCGGGCGGACTCGTGGCTGCCGGCCTGGGTGAGCACAAGGCCGAGGGCTCGGGGTTCACCGCGCCGGCGTCGGTGCGGGCCAAGGACCTCAAGTTCAACAAGTCCGTGCTCCAGTTCCGGGCCGACAGCCCTTCAATCCTCCACTTCAAGAACGAGGATCCCGTCCCGCACAACGTGGCCATCTACAACGACGCCACCCTCAACAAGAGGATCTTCTCGTTCGACCCCATCCCGGGCCCGATCTCGCAGGACTTCCAGTTCACCGCGCCTGCGGCGGGCCGGTACTTCTTCCGGTGCGACGTCCACCCACAGATGAGAGGCACGGTCGTCGTCGAAGCGGCGGTCGCCCATCGTTGAGTTGAGCACCAGACGAAGAGTCGTGGCTCTGGTCGCGGCGACCGTCATCGGCGGAGCAGTGGTGCTGTCGCTGCTGCTCACGGGCGGGCACAGGGGTGAGCGCGTGGCGCTGGTCGGTACCCTCGCGCCCGCGATCGACCTGCCCGACGTGCGTCCCGGCCGGGCGCGCGTCGTGCTCGCCGCGCTGCGCGGTAAACCGGTGCTCGTGAACTTCTGGGCCACGTGGTGCACGCCCTGCCGCCAGGAGATGCCCCTCCTCGCTGCCGCGGACAAGCGCCTGGGGGGCAAGGTGGCGATCGTGGGCGTCGACGTGAAGGACAACCGCGCCGAAGCGGTGCGCTTTCTCGCCGACCGCGGCGTCGACTACCCGTCGGCCTACGACCCGGGTGCCTCGCTGCGCCGCTCGTTCGCGTTCGTGGGCCTCCCCGTCACCGTGCTCGTGGGTCGCGACGGGAGGGTGGTCGACCGGGTCACCGGGGCGGTCACGCGGAGCCGCCTGGACGACCTGCTCGAGCGGGGTCAGGCGCCAGAATGACCCTTCAACACCCAATAGAACCACGAACCGTCGAACCTGTAGCAGGCGCCGATACCCCCGCTGAACTGCTCGAACACGGGCGTGCTCACGCCTTGTGGTTGAGCACGACGCACGCTCGTGGTACAACTGCTCAACATGGCGGGAACTCGGCGACCTGGAGGCCCTAATCGGGTCCTGGAGGCGACACCTGCGGGCTAGGGCCTTGTCGGCCTCGACGGTCCGCACCTACACCGACGCCGTCCAGCGGATGGCCGACCACCTCGCCGAGCACGGCATGCCGACCGAAGCGGCCAAGGTCCGGCGGGAGCACGTCGAGGCGTTCATCGAGGACCAGCTAGCCCGGTGGAAGGCGGCGACGGTCGCCCTTCAGTACCGGGCCTGTGCCTTGTTCTGGAGGTGGCTGGAGGAGGAGGGCGAGGTGGCTGCCTCGCCGATGGCCCGTATGCGGCCCCCTCGTATCCCCGAGCAGCCGGTGCCGGTTCTGTCGGATGCGTCCGTCCGTGCCCTCCTGAAGGCGTGTGAGGGTCGGAGCTTCGAGGACCGGCGGGACCTCGCCATCGTTCGGCTGTTCATCGACTGCGGCTTCCGGCTGCGGGAGCTTGCGGACCTGCAGGTCGAGGACATCGACCTCGACGCCGGCACGGCGACGGTTGTCCGGGGCAAGGGGGGGCGTAGCCGGGTCGTCCGGTACGGGTCCCAGACGGCGGTCAGCCTCGACCGTTACCTACGAGCCAGGCCCCGGCACCCCCACGCCTGCCTTCCCTGGCTCTGGCTCGGCCGGCGGGGTCACCTGACCGATGCCGGAGTGGACCAGGCCCTCCGGCGCCGGGCGCTCCTCGCCGGGGTCGAGGGGTTCCACGTTCACCTCCTCCGGCACTACTTCGCACACACCTGGAAGGCACAGGGTGGGAGCGAGGAGGGCCTCATGGCCATCGCCGGATGGAAGGACTCCACGATGGCCCGGCGCCATGCCGCCTCCACGAGCGTTGCCCGAGCCCACGCCGAGCATGAGCGGCTTAGCCCGGCCGACCGCCTCTAGTCTGTCCGGCCGTGCCGGTGCGGCTGCCGGGCGCGGGTGGCGTCGCTCCTTGTAGTAGTCAGCGGACCTCACGACGGCTGACCACGACGAGAAGCTGCTGCGATGGCGGCGAGCGGCCGCCGGTAGACCCTCAGTTCGCACCACGACCAGCGCTCGTAGCTCAGTGGATCAGAGCATCTGACTACGGACAATGGCGGGCTGAGCGGTGCGGCTGATTAGCTAATACGCCTGCCTGAGACCAGCGAATTAGCCGGAATAAGATGCTGTCTCTAAGGCACAAAGTGGGCCGGCGCCGCCGGTTGCCACCGGTCGAGCCTTGTAGACCCCCGTTACCCCTCCGGCCGGGATGCGTTGGCGTCGTCGACGGGGTACTCCAGCTTCTTGTACCCCAACCGGTCGAGCATCCGGTCACTCATGATGAGTGAGGGCTGATTGACATCGGCTCTCGAGAAGTCTGCGGGCGTCAACTGCCGGCCGAGGCGGTCCTCCAGGCAGCCGACGCACAGAACGGCGTCGTACTCGCCCAGCCCGGTCTCGGCCCAAACCCTGTCCCAGACCCGGAACCATTCGGTCTCGGTCTGAGACACCGTGTCCATGCCGCAGTCGTCGCAGATCGGTCGACATCCCGGCACGTG